>JAYVAQ010000427.1:0-6155 GCA_043750875.1 Rhodanobacteraceae bacterium | reverse complement strand
GCGGTCGGCGTTGATAATGGTGCTTAGGCGGTGCGCGATTACGATGCGGGTGGCTTGCATCTTTTCGGTGCTGGCGGTGACTTGCGCTTGGGATTTGTTATCGAGTGCGCTGGTGGCTTCGTCTAGGATCAGAATGCGCGGGTTGTGTACGACGGAGCGGGCCAGCAATAGCCGTTGTTTTTGCCCGCCGGAAAAGCTGCCGCCGCCTTCCATGACGTAGGTGTGCATTCCCATTGGCATCAGGCGAATGTCTTTTTCCAGGCCGACTTTGCGTGCGGCCTCCCAGGCTTCTTCGATGGTGCGGGAACTGGTGCCGACGATATTGCGGAAAATATCCACCGGTAGCAGTTGCGAGTCTTGCAGCACCACGCCCATTTGTTGGCGTACTTCGCGTAGATCCAGCGTCGCCAGATCTTTGCCGTCAAAAGACACAATGCCTTTTTCCGGCTTCTCGAACCCAACAATCAAACGCATTAATGTTGATTTACCCGAGCCCGAACCGCCGACAAAGGCAACAAATTCGCCGGCGCGAATGCTCAGGCTAACGTCGGTCAGAATCCATGGGCTGTCGGGTGAGTAGCGAAAGTGCACGTGCGACACGTCAATCGCGCCGGTCAATTCCCCGGGGGAATCTTTGTCGCCATCGACTTCGGCCGGGGTTTCCACAATCGGGCGCAGCCGTTCGTAAATCGGCACCGAGCGCAGCAGGCTCAAGCTGGCATCGGATAGCGCCACCATCGCGCCTAAAAACGCGCCGTAGGCTGCGGTGAAGGCGATGAACTGGCCGGTGGTTAGCGAGGCACCCGTGTCGCCGCCGGTGAATTTGACCATCGCGAAAAACATCACCATTGAGGACAGCACTGGAAAAATGCCGTTGAAGGTTTGCACCGCGTTTTGAATCGAACCAGCCATGTATTGCAAGCGCCGTGCTTGCGAATATTGCTTCGCCCAGGTTTTGAACGCGTGTGCCTCGGCACCACTGGTGCGCAATTTGCTGACGCCGGAGAGTAAGGAAAGCAACAAACCGGCAATACGCCCATTCACCGACAAAATTTGCCGTTGGTAACGAAGCTGCGCCAAGTTCGCAAGAAAACTAACGCTGACAAACAACAGCGTTAGCCCCATCGCGACCAGCGCTAGCTTCACGCTGTAAACGAACAGCAGAACCACATAAAACGCCGAAGTAATACTGCCCAAAATTGCGGTAATCCCGGCACCGGCCAATAGCTGACGAATTTGATTCACACCTGAGGCGCGATCCGCCAAATCACCCGCGGAATATTTGCTGAAAAACCCCGACGGCAAATTGAGTAAGCGATCCCACACGGCGGCCTGGATCGAATAGTCCATACGCCCCTGCAGGCGCAGGGCCGCGATCTGTTGCACATTGCTAAACACTAAATTCGCCACCGCGGTCAGCAGCAGGGCAATCGCCAGTTGGATCAGCATGCCGCGTTCCGCTTCTGGGATCACGCTGTCGAAAATCTGGCCGGTAAACAGCGGCGTTAACGAGCCCAAAGCGCCCATCAGCACGCCGACCAACACCAGCGTTAGCGCATCGCCACGCAAGCCGCGCAGGCCAAAAGTCAGCAGCCCAAACGCACTGATCGGGCCATCCGGTAACGGCCGATAAAACGTGGCACCAAACGGCGATAACGTCGCGGCAAACGCTTCGGTGACGCGACCGCGCTTGCCGGTGGCGGGTTCGATGTAGTCGTAGCTGTGCGGGTTGCGTGGAATAAGCGCCACGGCCTCGCTGCCTTCGGCCGTCATCGCCAAAATTGGGCCCTGATCGTGGTTCCACCAGTCATCGCGCAGCGCCACCGCGCGCACGCGAAAACGCCCGGCGCGCCCGATCGCTTGCAAGCGATCTTCAATCGCCTTCATCTTGCCAATATCTTTGGGCACGCGAATGGCGATGCCCGCCGCCGCACCCACCAAGCGCGAGGCCGCGCCAAACGGGTGTTCGCTGGGATCAATCTTGACTTCGGTGGTTTTACGGCCCGGTTGCGCCAGCACTGAATAAATTTCGCCGTACGCTTCTTCGGTGGCTTTTTGCGTGTTCGCGGCTTTGGAGGCAATGCGATTGATTTCATCGACGGTGGAAAGGCGCTTGTTTAAAAATTCGCAGGCGCACAGCGCGTCGTGAAACAGCTCCAAGCCATCCCAATAGCGCGCTTCTTGAATCACGCTCGCACCGCGCATGGACGTTAAGGTGGCATCTTTTTTGCGCGGGTTCGACACTTCTACCCAAGTGTCCACCGTAATCGGAAACAGCTTAGTTACCGACATGCTTAGATTTTCTAAGCCCACATACAAAAGGAGTGAATCGGCGCATTCCAACCACACCACGCCGGACTGCGAACGCGCGCGCTTACGGTTTTCCACCTCAATGGTGCCGGTGGTTAAATTGTGATGCGAAATCGGGACTGGCTGAATTTCGCGGGTCAAGCTGCGGCTCAGCTCCTCCACCCAGCGGTCCACGCCGGTGGCGAGTAAATCGCGCAAGGCAGGGTCGTTCGCCAGGCTCATTACCACTTTGCGCGGCATGCGCCAAGCCACCGTGCCCAGCCTGCCGACTGCCAAAAACGCCGCACCCAAGGCTTCTTGCAAGGTCATGCCAAACAATAAATCACCGACCCCAATGCCAATAAAATGCGCGCGATGCCCGGCCGGTTCCCGCTCGTGGGTGGCGACAGTAAACAGCTCGACGCGGCCACGTTCGACCAAATAAACCGCATCTGGGTCTTCAATGAGCAGCGGATTGAGCCCGGAAAGTTCAACGCGTTCGCCGACGAGTTTGAAACGCTCAATCAGCGCGTTCGTCACTACAACTTCGGGAACAACTACATCCTCAGCACTCATGCGCCTATTCCTTAATCAATTCTTGATACAACCCGGGCTGCGCCTTGAGCTGATCGTGGGTGCCGCGCTGCACGATTTTGCCGCGTTCCATAACGATGATTTCGTCCGAGTCACGAATCGTGCTCAAGCGGTGCGCAACGGTGATGCAGGTACAGCCCCGGCGGCGCAAATTGTCGTCAATCATGCGTTCGGTCGCGGTATCAAGCGCGCTGGTGGCTTCGTCAAGCACCAACATGGTCGGGTTGCTAATCAACGCACGCGCGATCTCAAGCCGCTGCGATTGCCCACCCGAAAAATTGCCGCCGCCTTCTTCCACCATCGACTGATACGCGCCATCGCGAGTTTCCACGGTTTCGGCGATCACCGCATCACGCGCTGCCTGCAATACGTACACATCCAGTGCGGTGGAATCCCACATCGTTAGGTTTTCCCGCACCGTGCCTTGGAATAGAAAAATATCTTGATCCACCACGCCGAGCGAATTACTAATCAACGAACCGGGCAAGTTCTTGCGCGATATGCCGTCAAATAAAATCTCACCCGTCCATGGTTCTAACAGGCCGGTAATGAGCTTGGCCACCGTACTTTTACCGGAGCCCGAACCGCCAACCAGCGCCACCCGTTGCCCGGGTTTGATGTGCAAGGAAAAGTCTTCCACCAGCGCAGGTTCGAGCGGGCTCCAGCCGAAACTAATATTGCGCAGCTCAATTTCGCCGGAAAGCTTGATCATGTTTGCCGCGCGCGGGTCGGTGACGCGATTTTTGTCATAGAGGCTGTCTTGCGGGTTTTTCAGCACGTCATCCAGGCGGTTCATATCGGCATCAAGCTCTTGTAGAGAGCCGCCAAAACGCACGAAATTATTCAACGGCCGCGTGAAACTGGCCATCAATACTTGATAGGCAATTAACATACCGACCGTCATCGCGCCCGACATGACTTTGAAGCCGCCGATCATCAAAATGCTGCAGGTAATCAGCGCCGTCACGAACGGTGGCACCGCCGCCATGTAGCCATTGATGCGGCCTAAATCTTGCTCGCTTTTCAGCGCCTTGGCTTGATAGCCCGACCAACGTGCGAAAAATTCGGCTTCAGCACCGGTGGCTTTGATGGTTTCGATCATGCGCAAACCACCCATCGCGGTGCCGGTCAACTTGCCACCTTCTTGCGACAAGCGGCGCGAGGCATCGACGCGAAAGCGCGCGACGTATTTGGTTGCGACGATATTGATTGTGGCAAGCGTCATGCACAGTAGCGTCAGCCAAAAATCGTACAGCATTAGCAAAATCGCATAGAAAACAATCAACACCATGTCAATCGCAATGGTGGCGAGGCGCGCGGTAATTAGGCTGGCAATATTGTCGTTGAGCGATATGCGCGAGCCAATTTCACCGGCAAAGCGCTGGGCAAAATAGCTGACAGGTAAGCGCAAAATATGATTGAAAAATGACGCCGAGTTGAGCAACGAAATTTTGGTTTCTAGTTTCAGCAGCGCACGTTCCTGCAACCACGTTAGCGTGGCAGTAAAAGCTATGGAAAGCCCCATCGCGGTCAGCAGCGGGCCAATCAAATCAGTGCGATTGCCAACTAAATACTCATCAATAAACAAACGCGAGAAGGTCGGCGCGATCAGCCCGGGCACCACCAGCAACAGGCCACAGAGCACCGCAAACATGAGCGCTCTTTCGTGCCCGACTAAGCGCTTGCGCAAAGCGGCAATAATGTCGTTGGGTGCGCCCGCTTTTTGGAAATTCGGCCCGGGCTTGAAGGTCAGCAGCACGCCGGAAAAGCTGGCGTCTAGTTCTTCCATCGCGATCGCGCGCGGCCCGGAAGCGGGGTCGTTAAGGAAAACGCGCTCACCTTTGAAGCCTTCCAGCACCAGGAAGTGATTGAAATTCCAGAACAAAATGCACGGGTAGTCTTGCTTATAAAGCGCTTCTAACCCTTGCTTGAAGCCCTTGGCCTCCAGCCCGTAATGCCGCGCCGCTTTCATAACATTGTTCGCTTTCGACCCATCGCGCGACACGCCACACTGCAGACGCAGCTCTTCCAAGGGCACGAAGCGACCGTAGTGCGCCAGCACGATACCGAGCGCGGCTGCACCACATTCAACCGCCTCCATCTGCAGTACGGTTGGCGTGCGGACACGTCTGTTGGGTGGTTTGGCGAGCTTGGGATCCGGCACCGGATTGACTGGAGCAGCCATTAGTTTGCCCCTACCGTGCTTTTGAGTACTGGAATCACCAGCGATATCGGCCGCCTGCGTTCAACGACTACCGTTGCGGTGGCCAAGGTACCGGAAAACACCGCGCTAGGCGGTCCAACGGATGACGACCAGCGAAAGCCCGAGGGCATGTTCGGGTCCGCCTGCAGCTCGATTTGTACCTCGACCGAGGTGCCTTTGCCAGACAGTGCTTCGACCAACGAATCGTTGCGCAGTACCCGGCGCAAACCTTCGGGGCTGACTGGGAAATCGCCAACTTTGCGTACTTTGGCCAGCATAAAGCCATATTCCTCGGCTTTGACGGTGCTCGGTGAAATGCGCACTTCCATACCCGGTTTGATGCGTTTGCCTTCTAAGCCGGAAACGTAAATCACTGCTTCCAGCGGACGCGCTTCGTTTTCAATGGTCAACACCTGTCGACCTGGGGAGACCACATCGCCATTATTGCTGGCAATTTCTAACACGCGCCCGGCATAAGGGGAGCGAATCAGGGTGCTGCCCTCGCGCTGGCCTTCAATCTCGCTAATTTGACGGCGAATATCATCCAATGCAACGCTACGGGAATCAGCGCGCTCGCTGACGTTGCGGGCTAAGGAACTGCGTTGGGTCGCGATTTCCGCCATCCTTACTTCCGCACGCGAGATCGATTGCTCGGTGCCGGATATTTGACTGCGGGTGCCAAGTACGGTGCCCTTCGTAAGCAAGCCACGACTTACTAAATCTTCCTGCACCGCCATGCGTTCGCGCAAAGAAACCAAATCCGCTTGATAGTCGACAATGGATTTCTGCATGCTGGCACGCTCGGCATCAAGGGCGGCGAGCGATTGCTGCAAATTATCGGCCTCAGCAATTTTCGATGCGCCATCCGATTGCGTCAGCTCGACCAACCGGGCGCGCTGATTGGCTAGCCGCAGATCAATCGCCGGCTGGCCAATTTCGGCAATGATTTGCCCAACCTCAATGCGATCCCCGGCTGCGACTTTCATCGAGGTAATTTGCCCGGTGGCTAAACTAGTCACCGCGAGCACCGCATCACCGCGTATCAAAATGCCTTGGCCGGCGACCTTGG
>JAYVAQ010000426.1:0-2634 GCA_043750875.1 Rhodanobacteraceae bacterium | reverse complement strand
TTGGTCGACTTCGTCAGGATGGCGAAGTCCGTGGTCACATCTTGAAACACGACCGCGCGGTATTCGGGGTGAATGCCTTCTTTCATGGCTTTTGCGTCCTGCAAAGTGGTGATTGAAAAATATTTAAAATCTAAAGTCCGTTAAACTTCTGTGGTCTATGCAGTGCGCGCATTTACCAAAAAAGGTCGCGAAATATAGCGGAGAACATGCTGAACGGTCTAGTGCTTGCGTTTTCAATGTTCAGGCGCCGCATTTACGGCTTGCTTTGGCATTCTGGGCAAAAATACAGCCGTCTACCGGCAAGTTCCATGCGTTCAATCATGCTGCCGCACTGATAGCATGGACGGCCAGCGCGCTCAAACGCGGCAAATCGGTAGCCTTCAAAGGGCGCGCCATCGCCTTGTAATATGCCTGCGATCGCCGCTTCATTGGTGACGCCACCGGTTGCATAGCTGCGCCGCGTTACGCTCAGCAGCTGCTCGGCCAGTCGAGTACAGTCCAATTCGCTCAAGTCTTTGGGCCTAGTGCTCGGGTGCAGCCCGGCGCAAAACAGTACTTCCGTGCGCAAATAATTGCCCATACCAGCCAAAAACGATTGGTCAAGCAGCAGCCCTGCAAGTGCTTTGTTGGCAAAGCGCGGGTGTATAAGCCTGAGCGCTAGCTCTGTTGAGCTTAGCTTTGGATTAAGCGCATCCGGGCCAAGTTTGCGCAAAAACGGATGTTCATGCAGTGATTCAGTGCGCCACACAGAGATATCCGAGGCACTAAAGAGAAACACAGCGACCTTTTCGGTATGAATCGCTAGCCTTAAGTCACGCGATGTTTTCGGCACTTTGCCGCGTTGAGCGATTTTCCATACGCCATACAGTTGATTGTGGCTATAAATGCTTAAGCCGCAAGCGAAGTGCGTCAACAGCGCTTTGCCGTGGGTTTCAAAGCCGCTCACGCTACTTTTCGCAAGCACCGATTCGTATTCTTTCAGCGGCGCAAACTTGAACCAGACCTTGGTCAAGGGCTTGCTGGCGATCGCGGTTTGCAGCAAGTCCGCTGCGCGTCTTATTTCGGGGCCTTCTGGCATCGCTACGTGCAAACTTTTGAATAGCTGCAAGCTTGCCGAATGCGCTGAAAAAATCCAATGAAATCTGGGGCGAGCCGATTCGAGAAATTTTGGCACGGCCCAATGAATTTCACTACTAAGTAAGCCGCCGGAATTTCGGTTACGACTAAAGCCATGTAGGTTTGTTGTTACCCCGACCGGTTATTGGCGGGCTTGAGTTACGTGGGACCGTTTGGCGGAATCGGGATTGTGTTCGCATTTGGCTACGCATAAAGTCGAACCCAATTGAGTTAAAGATCGGGCCTCGCGGCACGGCTAGCAACGTTTGGGCAGATCAACCACGAACAACCCGACTAGAGGCAAATCGTCAATGGCAAGCAGTGTAGACATCAAGGTCGGCGCTCTACAAATCTCGGTTTCCAGGCGCGAGCTGTTGTCGCATGACGGTGAACATCCAAAATTGCCGCCAAAAGTTGTTGAACTGATGTTGTATCTTGCCCAGTTCCCGAATCAAATTATTTCTCGAGATCAATTATTAGGTGCCTTGTGGGCTGGTCGGATCGTTGAGGCAAACGCACTGAATCAAGTCATCTTCCAAGCGCGTCTGGCACTTGGCGACCATAAGTCTGAGTTGCTGGTGACTTATCCAAAGCGTGGTTTTCTTTTGAAAGTGCAAGACTCGGCTACTCCGGTCAAACCGAGCGGGCTTGAGGCATTGGCGATTCAAGAGGCGTACTTACAGCCACAATCGAAAATTTCTGAGCCGCCCATTGTCAGCACTGATCTCGAAGTCAAGGCAAATGAGCCCATACTCAAGGCGTCTGAATCCAAACCTAGCTTATCTGAACCCAAACCTAGCGCATCTGAACCCACACTTAGGGCATCGGCGGTTTTATCTCCACCCCCCGATAAAATTGGGTGGACTTCGATGCAATGGGCGATGTTTTCGCTATTGTTGTTCGGTGTCCTGGCTTTGGCAACTTTCCTTTTCAATCGGCCTGACGTCGATCCAAAAACTCTTGCACCAACATCAGCACAAGCGCAGACCCAACAAAATAGTTCAGCCCTGGCGAAGTGTTCGGTCTATTTAGCTCCAGACTTGGCCGCTGAATTGATCGAATTACTTTCGGCGGCGGCTCAAAGCCAAAACAAGGCCGTTTGTGTTGAGGCGCCAACTCAACTGATCAATGCACGACTGTCAATTCAAAATTTCCCAAACGCCGAAGGCTTAGTGATTCGCGACCAACATTCTGAAGAATTTATTTCTGAAGAAAATGCCTTGAAAACGGTATTGCAGCGGCTAAGTTCAGAAGAACCAGAGAATGCTTTTAAGTTTGTCTGGTCGGAAACCGAGGTGTCTGAGCTCAATCAATTGTTTAGTGCTGGTGTTACAACTAAAAGTGTTTGGAGAAAAATCCTCACGCGCATCGAATCCTCCATAACGGATGGCGATGCTTGGTTAGATGCGGCTTTATTAATGCGACTATCGGGGCGAAACTCAGTTGCGGCAATCCTTGATATTGATACTTTGTTGACCCAATCAATAGCGAAAAACAATCGCGCTGCTTGGTTAAATT
>JAYVAQ010000425.1:0-8539 GCA_043750875.1 Rhodanobacteraceae bacterium | reverse complement strand
GCAATTGATCTGGCTATAACCAACTTGAATTGTTACCTCGTAGACGATCAGACCGTAGCTGGACTCAGTGGCGGCGGTACTCGCTCAATCGCTGGGCGCATCGTCAACGTCGATCCGACCTTGGGCGTGTGCGTTGCCTTAGGTACGCCAGGCCTCGGCTAAGTCCAGAACCTAGCCCGCACACACACCACCGGAGCATTTTTATGATTATTAATTCAAGCAATATCGCGATGTTGACGCAAGGCTACAAAGCCAACTTCAACACTGGCATGGGCACGTACACGCCTTTGTATACCTCTATCGCGACCATCGTCACCAGCACCACCAGTGAAGAGATTTACCCGTGGATGGGCATGTCGCTCAACTTCCTTACGTGGTTGGGTGATCGCTCCATTCAAAACCTAAAGCAATACGACTGGCGCATTAAAAACGTACCGTTCGAGCTGACTGTCGGGGTCGACCGCGACCGCATTGAAGACGACACCTATGGCGTCTTTGGTACCACGATGGAATACATGGGCTACGAAGCTGCGCGCCATCCAGACGTGCTGACGTTTGCCTTGCTGCCCGGCGGCTTCACTGCGCTTTGCTACGACGGTCAGAGCTTCTTTGATACCGACCACCCGGTCGGCAGTGGCACCGTCAGCAACCATCAAGGCGGCGCTGGCACCGCTTGGTACATCCTAGATACCACGCGCCCGATCAAGCCCTTCATCTTCCAAAAGCGCAAAGACTACAAGTTCGTTTCACTGACCAATGAAACCGACCACAACGTGTTCATGCGCAAGGAATATCTCTATGGCTCCGATGCGCGCGTCAATGCCAGCTACGCCTTTTGGCAGTTCGCCTATGCCTCAAAGCAGCCGTTGACTGAAGCCAACGTCGCCGCCGCAATTGCTGCGATGAAGAACTTCCGCGGCGATAACGGTGCCGTGATTGGCGTGCAGCCGAACATCATTGTGGTTAATCCCACCGATGAAGTGGCTGCCGAAAAGATCGTGACAGCGGTGTACTCAGCGAACGGGGCCAGCAACGTCATGGCGAACAAACTCAAGGTCATGAGTTCAGCGCTGGTCGCTTAAACCGCGCAGGCCCTGACATCGCAAAGAACAGCACAGAACGGCGTTCGCGCCGTTCTTAACTCGGAGAAAACACCCATGAAAATTAAGCTCTATTCAACCGCACCGAACGGCCACTATCGTGCCGGGACGTTGATTACCAACGCAGGCGTCGAAGTCGAAACCGATGGTTTAACCGCACAGATACTCGACGCGATCAATGAAGATCCGCGCTTGGTGCGTCCAGACAATTGGGCCGATGTATACAAAGAAGCGCGCGCCGAGCTCGGCAAGTCAGAGTCGCAAACCGCTAAGAAAGCGAAGGCTTAAAGCCCATGCCTTACAGCACACCCATCGACATCGCTGCCTGGCCGGGCGCATTGGAATGCGCGCAAGCGTGCACGCCAAAGCATTTGCCCATTCCGGCGGCTGATGTCATGGATGCGCTGCTGCGCGGCAACGCGCCGCCGGTCGGTGCCACCGCACCGCATATTGCCTCGGCTACTGCGGCGCTAGCGAACCTCAACGCGGCCTTGGCGAAAGCCGACCGGCGTATTGATGCGGTGCTGCAAGTGGCTGGCTACACCTTGCCGTTATCGCCAGTGCCCACGCTGCTGCAAGAAATTTCGCTCGACATCACGCGCTTCTTAATACACGCCGATTTGCGCATCAACAGCAAGATCAATGCGGAAGGGCAACACCCAATTCACGCTGCTTATGATCGTGCCGAGGCGTACCTGACGCAGATTCAGAACCGAACAATTTCACTCGGCGCGGATGATCCAGCGCCACCCACTTCCACCAGCGGCGCGGCCTATTTTGAGGGCGAAACGCGGCACTGGAAACGCAACTCTAGGGGCTTGTCTGATGGCTAAAAATGTTCAAGGGGCAGCGCCTGGCGCGGCTAATTCGTTTCTTGCTAGTTCGGCGCAAATAACCGGGCTGAACGAAAATGATTTGCCCGCTCCGGAGCAGGTTCAACGCGTCGCTCTTTGCATTCTGAGTGGTGAAAGCGGTGAAGTAGCGAACGACATCAGCGATACGCTACCCGTTCGTGAGTTTCCGCCAGCGGATTACCCGAAGACGTTAGTACTTGTTAACCAATTAAGCAGCGATATAACGGTGGGGATGCCGGACGGATTGGCAAATGAAGCCTATCGGTTGAACCGACGCGTTCGCTTGTTTGCGCGCCAATGGGCTAGTGCAACCAGCCCATTGACCGTGACACTTACCTACGAATTGGGTGGATTTCAAGCTAACACAATCATGTGCAACGTGGCACCCGGTGAAGAGCAAACGGTTGTTTTTGATGCGTTGCCGGGGTTGATAGCTTTGTCGGTCGGTGGATGTATTGGTTATGTTGACATCGCGATGCATGCAATCTAATGCTCTTCTTATTCGCCCTCCCGCCGCTCGTTGCACCGCCTGTCATCACGCCAGGCTATTTGCAACTAACCGATCTGATCGCCCATATCACCGCGCATAACGTCGCGGCTGGCGAACCGTGGCGCGAGGTCGGCTTTAGCGCAGACTTGGCCTATGTCGAAGCGAATGATCGCGTTGTGGCACCGGCGGTCTACGTAATCCCTGGGGATGAAGCCAGCAAGGACGCAAGCGACACCAAGTTAATTCGCCAGATCATTACCTGCTCGGTCGGCGTCGTCACCGTCATGCGCAACTACCGCATTAGTGATCGCGGGCAGGCCGCCGTGGACGATCACGGCCCGCTGCGCCAAAGCTTGCGCGATCACATTATTGGCTTCAGGCCCGATGGTTTCCAGAACACCTTGCGCCATACCAAGGGCCGCTTGATTCGCTACACCGATGAATTCTTGGTCTACGTCGATGAATTCGCCGCTGACTTTCACTTTCGCAAATTGATCTAACCGGAGCATTCCCATGCCGATCCTTCGCACCATTCTATTCACCGCCCAAGCCACACCCAGCCCAGCGCCGGTGCCCGTGGTCGCAACCGATGGCATCCTCAGTTTCGAGGCCGCGATTGAATTCGATGTCGACAAATTAGAACGCAATAAAGACAAGTCATTCCTAGGCGCGAACCCGTCAAAGATCATTGGCACACGCGCGAAAATCACGTTTGATTTTGAAATCATGGGTGCCGCAACCGCAGGCAACGCGGCACCGATTGGGCGCGTGCTGGAATGTTGCGGCATGCTGCAAACGCTCGCCGCTGGCGTCAGCGCCACCTACAGCTACATCAGCACCGCGCACAAAAACGCGCTGATTTATTTCTATTGGGGCGATGGCGGCGCGACGGATTTGCTGTTCGTCGTGTCAGCCGCCAAAGGCAGCATTACCACCAGTGTTAAATCCAAAGAATACTGGAAGGGCAAAGCCACCTTCACCGGCACCGTGGCATTGCCCACTGAGGCAGGCGCGCCGACCGGCGTGATCCTGACCGGCTTCCAAGATCCCGCCGCCGCCACCACAGAATTAGCCGAGCTGGAAGTCAATGGCACCGCCGTGCGCTGCTATCAGTTCGATATGAACGACGGCAACGAAGTCAAAGCTGTTGAAGACTTTAAGTTCCGCCGCTTCGGTATTCAAAAGCGCAGCGTGGGCGGCGTGATTTATGTGGTGGAAGAAGCCTTTGCCGTAATCAACCCGTTCGTGCTGGCCAACAGCGGTGCCAGCAGCACAATTATGTGCCGGATCAACGATGGCCCTGGCCGCATAGCGACCGCGAATGTCCACAACGCCACCTTCGACTTCCCGAAACTGACCACGTATGAAGACGAACCGGCGTACGAAATCGCCTACATCGGTGAGCCGATTACCGGCAACGATGAGGCGGATATCGTCTTTACCTAATTCCCTTTAGCCCGGCGTTCCCGCGCAGGCGGGAATCCTGGCAAGCCGCACACTCACATTCATTACAGGAATAATCAACATGAAAGTCGTCAGTAAAATTCGCATCAAAGTGCCGTTTTCCAGCTCCGAAGAGGCCGACGCGCCGCGCGATGAATCCTTCGTTGTCGTCATGAAGCCGATGAAAATATCCGACGCCAAGCGCCAGCAGGAAGCCACCGCAGCGTTTGCCAAGGCCGTCGCCGCGCGGCAAAAGTTGGAAGCCGAGGCAGAAGCGAACGGCACCGAGCTAGCGCCGTTTGATGAGCAAGCACCCTACAACTATCTGGCCGATAAAGTGCTGGGCGTCGAAGGCTTGGAAGGCGAAGACGAAAAGGGCGGGGATTTATCCGACCCACTCATTGCCCGTGCATTCGCGCTTGAAGACACCCGCATGGCGGTCGCAATCACGCTCGCGGTGACGGAATCCGCGCAGCGCAGCTTAAAAACGGGAAACTAAAAGCGCTGGCGCGCTACCTGCACGCGCCAGACGCCAAGGCAAAGGATGCATCGTGTCAATCAGACAAGCAGCTATTCGCCGGGCGCGAAGTACAACGGGTACGTCCCGACCGCAGGCCTGCCGTTGCACCCGATTCCGACGCCAACGTCTGTTGGGATTGCCACGAGTACTTACTCACGCTGATTCCGCTGTGCAGCTGGCAATGGGTCAGCGGCATGGTGTGCCGGCGCATTTCAATCTGCACATCCGAGTTGGAACGGGTAGCCGCACTCATGGGGCATGACATGGATATTGATTCGCTGATCGAATGCCGCATTGTCGAAACCGAACTTGTTCGGCTTGATGGCGTCAAGGCCAACGGCTAATGGCGAGTAAAGAACTCCAGGTTGCTCTGCGCTTATTGGCGAAGACGAATGAGTTTCAGGCCGAGATTGCGCGGGCGTCGAAAAGTGTGGCGGACTTGGGTAGCAACGCACAGTCAGCATCGGAAGAAGCCGCCAGTGGTTTTGAGGCAGCTGAGGAATCAGCCGATGGATTAACAGGCAAGATTCAAAGTGCCATTGATTCCGTTATTGCATTTGCAGCGGGCTTTGTTGCCGTGCAAACAGCTGTTGATGCCTTAGATCTCGCGGATGCGTTGAACGGCGCAAACGATAACCTTGCGATTGCGGTGCATGGATCGGTTGATTTAGCCAATGCGCAAAAATTGGTATTTGAAGCAGCACAAGCATCAAGCGGTGAACTAGTCGGGTCAACGAAGTTGGCGGCAACCTTGTTTAAGTCCTTTGAAACAGGTGGCGTTCTTGCTGAAGAAGCATTGACGCGTTCCACTGATTTGGTGCGCATCATCAATGAAGGGTTGGCCCTTGGCGGTGGCGCTGCTGAGGCGAATCAAAATGCCTTACAACAGTTGGTGCAAGGCATTCAAAGCGGTACTTTCGCGGGCGATGAATTGAAGTCTGTACTTGAACAATCGCCGCCACTGGCTGAAGCGCTAGCAAAAGGAATGGGCAAGTCGGTCGGCGAATTAAAGGCATTGGGAGCGGCCGGTAAAATTAGCGGCACTGACGTTATTAATGCTCTGGAAAAAAGCGCGGCGGAGATTGACAAGAATTTTGAAACGCTCGGTGGTAATGCTGGGCGTGGCCTGCAACGCGGCTTAAATTCCGTGCAGCTGTCACTAGGCGCACTTTTCCGTGATAACGGCATAGATGCGGCAGTTGAATTGGCGCTGGCAGAAGCTGGCACTGGAATTGCGACCTTTATTGACCAGAGTCGTGCGCTCTTTACCGATTTTACAAGTGCACTAAAAAACCTGTTTGGCGATGATCAAATATTCTCTGGCCTGGGTGCTAGCGCATTAGAAGTCTTCGGCTACATCAGTCGCGGCGTATTTGGCATTGTTGGCGGTGCCCGCGATGCGTTTTCGCTGTTCATTGCCAGCGGGGATTTGGCCTTTACGACGGTTAAAGCAATGGCGGACGGCTATGTAACCGGGAGCATTATTGCGTTCAAAAACATTGAATTGCGCTACGTGCAAGTATGGGATGTGTTGGTTGCAACCGCTGACGCTGGTTACAGAAAGATAAGGACTCTCGGCGGTTTACTTGGCGACGATACGCCAGTGCAGTCGATAGTGTCTGCGCGTGCAACTGCGCTACAGGCTGAACTAAAGTTGCTAGCAACATCATATAACGCACGTGCACAAATTGCCGACCAACAAAAGGATCAAGCTCTTGCTGAAATCCAGTACACACTTGAACACGGATATTCCGTCGAGCAAATCATCAAGAGCGATACTAAACGCAGCAATAGTCACACGGAACTCACAGCAAAATTAATTGCCGAAACAAAAGCGCAAACTGCAGCTGTAAAAAAGGCTGAAAGCGAACGTGTTAAGGCCATTCTTGACGCCGCAGATTTGCAATTAGCCGCGTTTGGTGATGTTCAGAAGGCGAATGAAGATCTAATAAATATCGCGCAATCCTTGGCCGAAGAACTTGGAGGTCCAGCGGCAAAAGCGAATGCCGAATACACGCGCACGATGCTAGAAATCGAGTCCGCATATCAATTAATTTTGAAAAACGGCCCAGCGACCGAGGCCCAGATACAAGCCAACACCCAAGCGCGTATCGATGCCAAGACGCGCTTGGACAAAGTCCTTGCCGACAACGATCCCATTCTAAAGGCCGCAAAGGCGGCGTCTGAAAACTGGTCGCGCTATTGGGGCGATGCCATTGGCGATGTCGCAGACACCTTTAGTGATTGGCTAGTCAACGGTGCCGGTTCCTTTAAGGACTTCGGCAAAGAGCTTTTGAACATCGCGAAGAACATCGTCGCCGATCTGATTAGCACGTTCATCAAAAGCAAGATCACGGTGCCAATTCAGGCGGCGATTAGCAACGTCGGTAGCGGCGGATTGGGCGAGTTGTTTAGTTCGTTTTTTGGTGGCGGCGGCCCAGGAAAATTAGGCAAAGGTGGCCCGGCGGATGCGCTCGGCCAGATTGGTTCTTTGGGTGGCGGTAGCGCTGCCTATGCGATTCCAGTCGCGGGCTGGATTGCCGCTGCCATTGCGGTTAGTTCGCAGCTGTATGCGTCCGGCTGGAAGCCACAAGGTGGCACGGTCAATTTCGGCAATGGTGGCATGTACAGCGGTGGCGGTTTGGATACGCGCGGACGTGTGCTGACTCAGCTTGCTGGTGGCGGCTTGGGTGAACGGCTTTTCACCGCGCTCGGCGTTAACAACCGCCTTGCATCGATCTTATCCGGCGCGCCGATTTTCACCGCGTTATTCGGTCGCAAGGCCCCTGAAATTCAATCGCAAGGCGTCAATTTAACCGTCGGGCAAGGCAGCGCCATCGGCAATATTTTTGCCAACATTCTTGAAAAAGGTGGGCTGTTTCGCTCAGATCGCCGCAGCGTTCGCACCACGGGGCTGACGCCGGAATTACAGGCCGACGCAAACGCGGTCAGCGCGCAAACGCGCCAGATTGTGCGGGCCGCTTTGGGCGGTTTAGCCACTGATTTACAAACCACGATTACCGGTTCGTTCCAAAGCCTGACCGATAAAACCGGCAAGGTCATAGAAGAAAGCATTACGGTGCTCGGTGTGAAGTACAAAGAGGGCTTAGAGCTCTTGCCCGCGCGCGTGGGTGCGGAAAATATCTTCGCCTCATTGGCCGTGATCACTAGCCAGTCGCTTGAATCCTTTGCGGCGCAGTTTCGCGCCGGTGCCGAGGGCTTGCTCGATGCCGCTGTCACCGCCGCCACCGCACAGCAATTGATCGCAGAAGGTGCGGGCTTACTCAAAACCGGCGATCTGTTATCGACGGTCAATTTAGTCAATGAATTAAAGGTTGAGGGCGAAAAGCTAACCGATGCTTTGACGCGCGTTTATGGCAGCGCCGAGCTGCTCAGCCAGGCCACGCGCATCATGGGCATTGCAATTTCGCAATCTGAAGCCGACATTGTGCGCTTCGCCGTCAATATCTCGGATTCGGCTGGCGGCCTGGATCAAGCAACGGGCCTGTTTGATCGCTTCTTTCAAGTCGCCTTCACCGATGCCGAGCGCGGCCTGGCGCAACTGACCGCCGCCGAAACCCGCCGCAATGCGCTGCTGGATCAAGCGGGCCTTTCTGGCGAAACAACGTTAGCGACCTTACGCAGCGCGATAGAAGACTTATTAAAAACCGGCGCAGATCCCGCGCGCCTGGTGTTGCTATTGCAAGCCGCCGATGCCATTGCCGACGTTTCCGACGTAATCGCCGCGTTAGGCGAAACATCGACACAATCGAGCTTAAGCATCGAGGCACTCAAAGTCGCGATCAGCGAACTCGACAAGTTTACCGACGATTTGAACGCGCGTTTTGTCGAGCTTTCACGCAGTGGCTTGACGGATTTTGAGCGCCAGATTCTGGGCATCAATGATCAACTGCTGGTCGATGTCGCCACGCTGCAACGCACACGCGCCGAGATGGTCAGGCGCGGTGCCACGACCGAACAATTGGCACGCATTGACCGCGAATTGGCGCGCGCACACAGCTTCGCCGCGCAAGCTGCGGCACAGGCGATTTCGCTTTTGCGTCGTCAAGGCCAGTCGCTCGTAGCACAGCTACGCAAGAACCTATCCGACAATGTCCAGGAACTTGCCAAC
>JAYVAQ010000424.1:0-2147 GCA_043750875.1 Rhodanobacteraceae bacterium | reverse complement strand
GAAAAAGACTACACTCCGCGCCCTCTAATTTCGCTCGGATTTACCCTTATGTCAGCACTTATTTGCGGCTCGCTTGCTTATGACACCTTGATGGTGTTTCAAGACCACTTCAAGAACCACATTCTGCCGGACAAAGTGCATATGTTGAATGTGGCGTTTTTCGTGCCGGAAATGCGCAAAGATTTTGGTGGCGTGGCGGGTAATATTTCTTATAACTTGAATATGTTGGGCGGCAATCCGCTGCCTTTTGCCTCGGTGGGTTCGGATTTCACGCCCTATCGCGCGCGTTTTGAAAAGCTTGGTATTTCACTGGCGCATGTGCTGCAACTTGACGACTGCTACACCGCGCAAGCATTTATAACTACCGATTTAGACAATAATCAGATCACCGCCTTTCACCCGGGCGCGATGATGCGTTCAAACGAGCAACACGTTAGAGATGTGATTCAAAGTGCGGGTATTACCTTAGGAATCGTCGCCCCCGACAGCCGCGATGCGATGTTGCAGCACGCTAACGAATTCGCCGAGGCGGGGGTGCCGTTTATTTTTGACCCAGGTCAGGCGCTGCCGTTGTTCAATGGTGCGGAGTTCAAATATTTTATTGAGCGCGCCAAATATGTCTGCGTAAATGACTATGAAAGCGCGCTTTTAAGCGAGCGCACCGGCTGGAGCCCTGCGCAAATCGCAGAGCGCGTCGAGGCCTACATTATTACTCGCGGTGGCGAAGGCTCAAGTTGGATTACGAAAAAAGGTGAATCCTTGATTCCATGCGCGACACCTCTGCGCATTGTCGAACCCACCGGCTGTGGCGATGCCTATCGTGCGGGCCTAATTTATGGCCTGATGCACGGCATGGATTTTGAGACCACGGGACGTATTGCCTCGCTTGCCGGTACCATCAAGATTGAACACGCGGGTCCGCAAAATCACGTCTATACCAAAGAAGAGTTCGCGGAACGCTTTTTCGCGGCGTTTGGCTATAGGTTTTAACGATTCGCTAAGCACTACGCTGCAAAAAACCGCTCGCGATAACTGCCGGGGGCAACGCCAACGATGCGTTTGAAGGCGATGCGGAAAGTTTCTAGCGATTTGTAGCCATATTGATCAGCAATCTGGCTGTGCGTCAATTCGGTGCTCTCCAGCAACACGCGGGCGTGGTTCACGCGCTCGCGTTGCAACCACGCGGCAGGCGCCATGCCGATGGAGTCCTGAAAATGCCGCAAAAAGCTTCGCTGGCTCATCAATGCCCTGCGCGCCAAATCTTGAATTGCCAGCGGCTGATCTAAATGCTGCCCGGCCCAGTTCAAAAGCTCAGCGATGGCGCGCGCCGGTGTGCGTTCCTGCGCGACTTTGACCGGCGTTTCCACGTATTGCGCTTGCCCGCCCTCACGGTGCGGTGCGGCAACCATTCGACGCGCGATGCGATTAGCAATGTGCGCGCCGAAGTCACGTCGCACCAAGTGTAAGCATGCATCAATACCCGCGGCACTTCCGGCAGAGGTAATAATGTTGCCGGTTTCAACATACATCACATCCTCCGCCACCATCACGCTGGGGTACATCCGCTTGAGCGTGTCGCTAAATAGCCAATGCGTGGTGGCAGGGCGTCCATCTAAAAGCCCGGCGGCGCCCAACACGAAAGCACCGGAGCAAATGGACAGCAAAGTGGCGCCGCGTTCGGCGGCTAGGCGCAGTTGGCGTAAGAGTGGCTCCGGCGGGCGTTCTTCAATGTCGCGCCAACCGGGAATAATGATGGTGTTGCAGCGGGCAAGATCGGCTAATACGCCGGTGGTCTGAATACGTACGCCGGCAATGCCGCGTTTAGGGCCAGCGTCCGCTGGGATGATCAAACACTCGTACCACGGCAGGTCCAGGCTTGGTCTTGCGAGGGCAAACACTTCGGCCGCGATCGCGTACTCAAACGTTCTGAGCTGGTCGTAGGCAATGATTCCCAATAAACCGGGAGTGATCCTCGGTTGCGGCGATGTTTTGACCCGCTCGGCGCATTCTGGCGCGCGCGGTCGCGGAGTAGTCTTGTTGCCTGCTGAGGGCGGGGTTTTGCGCATTGTCGCGACAGGAAAAAGTTTCGTGGCGGAAAATTATCCTACATTGCATTATTGGCCAGTCCAGTTGACGAAAAATTCTAC
>JAYVAQ010000423.1:0-18920 GCA_043750875.1 Rhodanobacteraceae bacterium | reverse complement strand
CACGTGGTCGAAACGGCAGGGTTCACTTGCAACGCGTCAAGGACATTCTTGAGCGCGTTCTTTACGCCGGATACATCCATTTGCCCGACTGGGATATCCACTACCTTCGCGCTAAGCACGAGCCGCTCGTCAGCTTTGAGACCTGGAAAGCTATTCAGGATCGGCTCAAAGGCCCAGCGAAACTTCCGACACGCAGTGACATCGGCGAGGATTTTGCGCTTAGGGGTATGGTCAACTGCCACGCCTGCAACAGGCCATACTATTCCGGTTGGTCTAAGGGCCGCAAACAATCTTATGCGTACTACTTCTGCCGCACAAAGGGGTGTGCGTTTAGCGGCAAGAACATACCGCGCGACAAGCTCCACGGCGCGATGGACGAATTTTTCTTTGCGCTCAAACCAACTGAGACATTGTTCGAACTCGCCAAAGCAATGTTCAAAGATATTTGGACGCAGCGAACGGCGGGCGTGCAAGCGGACCTAGAGAGTGCAGGTGAAATGCTGCGCCAAGTAAACAAAAATATCGAGAATTTGCTGGATCGAATTATGGGAACGGACAGTAAGCCGATCATCTCAGCTTATGAAAGTCGCATGCATTTATTGGAGCTAGAGCGCGTCGCTTTGAAGGAAAAGCTTGCGGCAGATCACTCGCCCGTACTCGACTTCAATGTGGTGTTTGAACCGGCATTTGAATTTCTCGCAAACCCACAGAAAATATGGCTTTCCGACAGTATTGAACTCAAAAGGACAGCCCTCAATTTGACGTTTTCAGACAAGTTGTCTTATGTGCCAAATGAGGGGTTTACAACCGCTCCAAAATCAATGCCCTTCTTGCTTTTGGAACAGTTTTCCTCTTGTAACTATGAAGTGGTGGGCCCACTCGGACTTGAACCGAGAACCGACGGATTATGAGTCCGGCGCTCTAACCAATTGAGCTATAGGCCCTGCTTTTACAAAAGCGGCGCGATTGTGGCACAGCTTGCGGCGGTTGGAACGATCAAACTTCGACTGATGGGGTAAAGTTTATCCCCGGTATCGCTTTAAGTGGGTCGCTGCCAAATAATTCGCCGCAAGTGACGAAGCCACCTTTGTATTTGCCCTTCAGCACTTGCTCGACTGCATAGAGCGCGCAGAGTGCGCTGAATTCATAGGCGTCCGGGCCACTAACGACGCCACCGGCCTTGCGGCCATCCTCGTCAATGCCTTCGGCCCAAATATAGCTTTTGTTTTTCGCGCGTTTTGCCGGGCTGGGGCCGTCCGCCATTTTGCCCAAGGCAAAGGCGGCCAATTTGCCAAGCAGGCCTTTTCCTTGCGCAATTTCTGGCTTTCGGAATAAATCTGCGACATACCAAGGAAAGTGCGTATAGGATTCTAAGTGTGCAATTCCCAAGCCGTGCCCTGCGGTAAATAAATCACCGCGCCATGGATTGGTCACGCAGGTGCGCTTACCGCCTGCGCCAAAATTGACCAGAAGTTTAGCTTCACCGGGTTTGGCCGCGACCAGCTGACCACGATCGCGCGTGTAGCCGGGCATGTGCACGCATTCGAACATGGCTTGAATAGTGCCTTTAGACGCCCCACCGTCCACCGCGAACGCCAACTGCGCACGAACCAAGCCTGGGCGCTGAATTTTAATGAAAGCCAGCAAAGCTTCGCTTGGCATGCAACCAAATGCCACCCCTGGAAGCAGCATGACGTCGTCTTCTTTGGCGCGTTCATCTAAACGCTGCAAGGCACGGATCGGGTGAACTTCGCCCGCGATGTCTAAATAGTGCACGCCATTTCTGATCGCGGCTTGCGCCAGCGGCACGGCGGTTTGTGTGAACGGCCCCGCGCAATTCAACATTAGTTTGATGCCCAGCATGCCCTTGTCTAGCGCGCTGCGGTCTTCAATATTAAAAACACGAAATTTTAGACCTAACTTTTCCGCCAAGGTTTTTAGCTTTTCCGCGTCGCGGCCTGCCAAAATGGGCTCTGCGCCGCGCGCCTTGGCCATTTCCGCGATCAGCGTACCGGTGTAGCCTGTGGCTCCATAAAGTAACCAGGAAGGTTTGAATTGCGCCATAAATGTCAGTTTTTGCAAAAAAGCGTCAGTTGTTTCAGCTGGTGAGTATTGCACGGACAAACACGCTCTGGCTAACTGTGGCGGTATGGTTAGCGATCTTTGGTTCGGTTTTGGCGTTTGGCCTTGGCCGCGATTTTGAGCGCCCAAAAGTCCTTTGCTTAGGCATTTCAGCGGCGATGCTGCTGCCACGCGTGGCATTGATGTGGCCGACGCTAGCGCGGCAAATTCGTTTCGCGGTGATCATTTGGCTGCTTGCGCTTGTTGCCTCCGTGTTTTTTGCGCTGGATCCGGCGCGTGCGCTGGTAGGTAGTTTTGAGCGCTCGCAAGGCGTGTTTTTGCTCGTATGCTGTACGATTTTTGCTTTGGCGCAGTTGCCGATTGCGGCCATCATCGCGCCCCTCGCGGCTGCGACAATTGTTAGCGGCGCATGGGTATTAGCGCAATTTTCTGGCATCGAAGCGCACATTATCAGCGCGATTGGCTGGGGCGAAGTGGGCTGGCAAGGTACTTTTGGCTGGCGTGCGTTTGCCAGTTTCGGTAATCCTACTGCCTTGGCTGGCTGGTTGGTAATGGCCATTGTGGTTTTGGCCGCTGCGCGGATTCAGTTGGCAGCGTCGCAGAGTGGCTCGCTAAACCGGCGACTGCTCGACTGCGCGTTGCTTTTTGGTGCGTGTGGTTTGCTGTTATCTGGCACGCGCGCCGCTTGGATTGCACTTTTGCTGATCGCGTTGTTGCAGCTACGTTCGAAAAAAGTGATATTAATCATTGGATTAACGGCGCTGCTGCCGATCTCATTAGCACTATTTAGTTTTCGCTTTGAATCGGTGCAAGCGCGCGTGGAGCTTGCCGGTGCGGCGCTGCACTCCGAAAAAATCACACTGGTGAATGGTTTGGGGCGCGCGGATCCGCATCCCGCAATGCGCTTTTGGTTCGGTACCGGGCCCGATTTGCAGTCCACGGTGCTAGAACGCAATTTGCCAAACAGAGTGCCAGGTGAGATGCCTGATCGCGCGCATCAAATGTTTTTGGATGGCTATTTGAGCATAGGATTAATCGGTGGCCTCTGTTGGCTTTGGCTCATGTCGCTGATTTGGCGCGATCGAGCTACAGCCACTAAAAGCACCGTCTATGCATTAGGCGCTGGGCTTATTTGTTGGCAGTTTGGCTTTGCCCTAAGCGCGGAAAAAGCGCTATTTGCGTTGCTATTGGGTTCGCTCTATGGCGCTAAAATCCAAGCAACTGCGGTTTCAGCTCGGGGCAGTATTTGGGTCTACAGCGCAGCAGCACTGTTCGCGAGCTTCGCGCTGCTCAGCTACGCGTCGCGATCCTTTTTTTCGATAGACGTGTATGCGCCTTGGCGCCAGCCAGAGCGCGCATTGATACATTTTGAACGTGCGCGCGCGGCGATTTTGGCAAATCAAGGCGAGCTTGCGTTGCGCGAACTTAATCAAGCCGTGGCGTTGGACCCTTGGCGCGCAGATTTGGCGCGCGCGCGCACGCAATTGGCGCAAGAGCTTGGACGAAACCCATGAGCCACAAGGCGCTATTTTTGTTAGCACGAACAGCACCGCCAGGTGCAGCGTTACAAGCAGCGGTTGCCGAGCGAGGGCTGCGCTTGGTGCATTGCGCACTTGTGCAAACTCAAGCTCAGCCGATCAATGCGGCGCTTTCGGTGTTGTTTGAAGCTGCACGCAATGCGGATTGGCACGTGTTTGTAAGCCCGCAGGCGGCGCGTGCGGCGGCGTCGCTCATGCCTAAAATATTTAGCTGGCCAGGGCGATTTGCGGCCGTTGGACTGGCCACCGCCGATGCTTTGCGCGGCGCTGGTTTTTGCCCAAACCAACACCCTGTGATGGTTCCAGCGCGCGGGGAGGGTGCCCAGGCGCTTCTGGACATGCCGGAGTTACAGCAATTGAACGGGGCGACCGTTGCGATTTATGCAGCACCCGATGGCCTGCCGTTGCTTGCTGGCACGCTGGCTCAGCGTGGTGCGCAAATTTTAGTCGTCCCGGTTTATCGCCGCATCGCTTTGACTTTGACATCTGCGCAAAAAAAGCAATGTAACGCGGCAGAATTGGCCTATGTCGGCAGCGTTGCTTTTTTGGATGCATTAATCAGCGTGCGTGGCGGCAAGCCCTTAGCTGTGCTGGCACCAAGTGCTCGCGTCGCATCTGCCGCGCGCGCATTGGGCTGCGCAGCACTAGTCTGCGAAAGTACCAACGACCAAGCCATAGCCGCTAAAATCTCAGATCGCAATTTTTGTGGTGTTGATTTTTTTAAACATGAAATTACGTAGTCTGGTGTTAGCCTTATACAAATGAACGACATTAATCCTGAATTTGCGACGGCTAAGAGCCCGCCGAAGATAAGCCAAATTAAAAATTTATTGTATGCATTTGGCGCTTTGTTATTGCTGGGGATCACTTTGGCATGGCTTTTCACGCGTCAAGAAACGCAAGTTGATCCACAAGCCGAAGCGCGCGGCGCTCAGCCCGTGGCTGGCACAAGTGCGGCGGCTTTCGATACTTCCGCCTTAGAAGCACGCCTAGACGATGCGCAACAAATCAATCGAGTCTTACGTGAGCAAGCTTTGGCGCTTAGTCAACGCATGGATTTGCTCGAAGACACGGTTGCGGGCTTGCGTCGCGGCGCTGCGCCCAACGCAGAAAGCTTCAAGCTAGACGAAGCGCAATATTTGTTAGGCCTCGCCGAAACACGCCTGGATCTATTTAGCGACCCACTCAGTGCCGTCAGGGCGCTTGAACTTGCGGACAACTTATTGGCCGGAATTAGTGATCCGGCGCTTGCCAATGTACGGCAAACGCTTTCGATTGAAATAGATGTGGTTCGCGCTGCGCCGATCAACGATGTGCCAGCGCTGAGCGGTCGCTTGCGCGCGCTGATTCAGGCGCTGCCCAGCCTACCGATTTTGATCGACGCACCCAGTGCGGCGCGCAGCCGTATTTGGCTGGCGTTGGATCGATATTTGGTGGTGCGCCGTGAAGGTGAGGCCATGCCGGTGCTGGGGCGCTCGCCATGGGCCGTGCGCGAGGGTTTGACCCTAGAATTTGAGCGCGCACAATTGGCCTTGGAACGTCAGCAACCGCAAGCGTGGCAAAACTCGCTAGAAACCGCAGTTGCCATGGCCGAACGCGGTTTGAAGGCCGAAGACGCCTCGGTGGAAAGCTTTTTGAGCCGCTTGCGCGCGCTTGCGAAAACTGCACTTGCGCCAGAGCCACCAAAACTAGGCGCCACTTTGCGGGCGCTGCGCCGATTGCGTGAAGGGCCAGCGCGCCCGGTGGTATCGCCGGAGATTCAGCCAGAGATTCAGGCAGAGATTCAGGCCGAGCTGGATGCTGTGGTGCCAAGCGAGCCTGCGGCCGATGTAGCCACCGGCAATGAAGGTGCGCCGAGCGAAAATGCAGCGGCTCAGCCCGAGCCTGACAATGCCGCAGTTAATCCAAGCGACGCAATCGCGCTGCCCGAGAGCGAGCCCTCAGCACGCGATTCAGGCACGAGCGAAGCAGAGAATTCACCGCAATGATGGCTTTGCTTAAATGGCTGTTGGCGTTGGCGTTGACCGTGCCATTGGCATTTTTCGGATGGCTGCTTGCCCGTGATCCTGGACGCTTGAGCATTCGTGCATGGGGTTGGCAAATTGACACCACACTGGTGTTGGCGTTGGTGCTGGCAGCGCTGCTGGCCTTACTCGCTTTTTTAGGATACTGGTTGCTTTGGAGCCTGCCGAAGCGGCTGCTGGCGCGCCGGCGGCAAAACTTGCTTTTACAATTTCATCAAGGCTTGGAAGATTTAGCGGGCGGGCGTTACGCCAAGGCCAGACGGCGGCTGATTGCCGCAAGCACAATTGCTGAGAACGCGCCGCTGGCATTGCTAAACGCGGCAAATGCCGCCGCACAGATCGGCGATACAGCCGACGCGCTCGCGCTTGCAGAACGTGCGCAGCGATATCCCGAGGTGAAAACTGCGGCTGAAGTGTTAGCGATTCAGTTGCAGCTTGAGCAGGGCGATCTATCGCAATTGGAAGTGCTGGCGCGCATGAGCGAAACTGCCGAGCACCCTTTGCCGGCTGAGATTTTGGCGCGCCAATTAAGCGCGCGTGGTCGTGCGCGCGAAGCGCTGGAAGTTTTGAGTAAATTTGGCAAACACGGACGCGGCGCGCGCCCAATTGGCGCCAGTGTTAGCAATGCCGCGGCAAATGATTGGGCGGCCATGGTACGCCTAGCATTGCAGCAAGCGTGTACCGCGACGGCGCTATCAGAAGTTTGGGATTTATTGAGCGAAACCGAGCGCGAACAGCACGATGTGTTAGCCGCCTACGTCAGCAGTGCCGCTAGGCTCGGCCTTTTGGAGGCTGCTGAGGCGAGCTTACAAACGGCGCTAAAGCGCACGCCAAGTGAATTGCTGTGGCAGGAATACGCGGAATTGGCGGGCAAGCTGGGTGAGAGTGAGGCGATGCCAGCACTAAAATTCGTTGAGAAAACGCTGGAAAAAACGGCACCTTCGGAATCGCCAGCCGCGCTATTGGCCGCCGCGAAACTGAGTCGTAAACAGGCGTTGTCGGCAAAAGCCTCACAGTATTTGGCACGCAGCATTGCACTTGCGCCATCAGCATCGGGATTTCGCGAGCAGGGCGAGTTGCTGTTGGCAAACGGCGATCACCTTGGTGCTGCGCAGGCATGGCGTCAGGCATTGATTTTGCGTGACTGATTGCTAGCAACAGTTCTAGGTCAACTAAAATGGCTCTGAGTTCAAATTTAGGCACGTCTGAGATCACTCAACTGATTGCCGACTGGCGCGCAGGCAGCGCTGCGGCGCTGAACGCACTTCTGCCCAAGCTCTACGGCGAGTTAAGACAATTAGCAGCAAGCCATTTGCGTGGCAATGGCGATCGAACCTTGCAGCCCACAGCCCTGGTCAACGAGGTAATGCTGCGTTTGCTGGACGCCAACAGTATCCATATTTCTGATCGCAAACACTTTTTCACCACCGCCGCGAAATTGATGCGACAAATTTTGTGTGACGCTGCGCGCGCCAAATCACGCGACAAACGCGGTGGGGATTTGCAACGCGCGGAGCTTGTCGATGCACTAAACGTAAGCAGCGATATGGACACCACGTCCCCGGCACTACACGAGGCGCTATCACAATTGGAGCTACTTGATCCCCGAATGGCGCACATTGTCGAGCTACGCTATTTCGGCGGGCTGGAAGTTAGTGAAGTTGCTTGCCTGCTGGAGTTGGAAGAACGGACGGTCTATCGCGACTGGGCCATGGCTAGGGCTTGGTTGAAGCATCGTTTGGAGCTTTGAGGCTTAGACGGCCGCGTCGTGAACCTTTGAGCACGCGCCAACGCAATACCGTACCGGTTTATTGCCCGGTTGCCAGGATGAACTTTCTCAGCATGAGGTCAGCTTTGATATTGACCCGATAGTCCGCGCAAGATTTGCCTTCTAGCGCCTCGAAGTAAGCTTTGGCCGTCGCTTTGTTAATTGTCGCTTTCAGGTCGGCGAAGCGGCCAAATTCGTCCAAATTCGCTTCAGTGACGTGGGTATTCATCAGCGCGCACAGTTTTCGGGCGTCAATCCCAAGACTACTGACGATGGCTTCCACTGCCTTATTTTTTGCCTTGGTTTGATAGTCACTCAGGTAGTCTCGGAAGGTTCTAGCTGGATCAATCTGCGCGTCGCCACGTTGGATGTCATGGAGGAAAATCTCGGCGATTTTTTGCTCCTGTTGCGAGAGCGATGAAAAGGATCGGTGTAACTCGCCCAGTGTGGTTTCCCGCGCGTGCTCATCACCGCTTTGCAAGACTTTGAGATATTTAGCAAAACGCGAGTTCATGTAGTCGGCATCAATTTTGCCGGTGTCAATTTCGGTAATGTGGCTATCAATTTCAAAGGGGATATCGCCGCCTCCGCTTGTACCCACAGCACTAAGTTCTTTGTAGCGTTGCACCAGCGTTAGATATTGATGTTGAGTAACGTTCAACGTGATGGCACTTTTCGGTTGCTCGAATTCATATACGATCTTTTCCCAGGTGAAGCCTTGGATTTTAGCGGCTGCCAAAATTTTGTTGAACTCTTAGAAGCATTTAGCAAAAGCCGCGCGCTCGGCGAGATCATCTGGCAGCTTCATGTAATTCTCGATGCCCGCTGCGGTAAAAATAGCCGTGATTTCAACAAAGCTGGCATTCATGCGCGCAAGGTTATCGGGCAAGCGTTGCGCAAACAGGCCGATGGCTTTGTCGCCGGAATAGAGTTTGACGGCAGCGGCGACGTTTCGTGCCATCGTGTGCGGCTTGCGGTAATAGCGGATGGTGCCAAAAGGCTTTTCATCAGGATCAAAAAGGCGGTTCGTGCGTGAGAACGCCTGAATGATACTTTCATCTTCCAATAGCTTATCCAGGTAAAGTGTATTCAGCCATTTGGAGTCAAAGCCGGTCAGCATCTGATTGACTACGATCAACAGATCAAGCTGTTTATCCGGCTCAACCTCAATGCGAATGTAGGGATCTTTGTGGGCCAACCGGCTGGCTAGGTCTTTTTTGAATTTGTTGTGCTTACCGAGGTCAAATTCTTGTCCGTAAATTTGGTTGTAATCGGTCAGGATTTCGACGAGGCCATTGGTTTTGAACGCGCTTGCGCCGCTGGCGTCTTCATTCGGATCAAACAGCGCGGTGATCTTCAACTGCGGGCACTGTGCCTTTATCAGGCGATAGTACGTGATAGCGTCGGAGATGCTGCTGGTGGCAAAAATGGCGTGAAATTTACTACCCTGGCTTAGCGTGACCCAATTCGTGGCGATGTCTTGAACCACCGCGTTCCGGTGCGCGTCACGGTCGTATTGGGATATGGGTAAGTGGTCTTCAATGCCGCTTTGATAAGTACCGGCGTGGTCCCGATGCCCAGCCATCGTTACGTCTTTCATGTACATATTGAAAACTTTCTTTTTTCTAGGGTTGTTGAAAGCTTCCTGTGGTGTGGCGGCTTTGGCTTTTTCCAACGCCACCGCTAGCCTTAGATCGCGGTCGCGATAGGTCAGCACTTGATACGGATCAAAGCCAAGTACGTTCCTATCGCGGATGCCGTCGGCGATGCTGTAGCGGTGTAATTCATCGCCGAAAACATCGGTCGTGGTGTTGTCCTTGCGGATATTTTCTTTGTGGATCGGCGTGCCGCTAAAGCCAAAGAAAACCGCGCCGGAAAAGCTCTTTTTGATATCGATCAGCATATCGCCAAAGGTGGAACGGTGGCATTCATCGATAATGAAGACGATACGTTTGCTGCGCATGGTTTCTAGATCGTGCTCTTTGAGCCCGTCTTCTTCATCCTTCAGTTTGCTCATCTTTTGGATCGAGGTGACGATCAGCGTATCAGCATGATTGGTGCTTTTAAGTTTCTTGACGAGCACGCCGGTGTGCTCAGTTTTCTGCACATCCGATTGCGCTGACTTCCAGGCTTTTATATTTTCCCCAGCGAAGCCGAGGTAGGCTTCAAAGGTCTGCGTGCCCAGCTCAATGCGGTCAAGTAGGAAGACCACCTTGTCTGCATCATTCGAGTTCGAGATGAGCTGTGCGGATTTAAAGCTGGTCATGGTTTTGCCCGAGCCGGTCGTATGCCAGATGTAACCGCCCAGGCGGTTCGGGTTTTTCCAATCGGTCTTGGCGACTTTGTCGGAAATGGCGTGTGCTGCGTAGTATTGGTAGCTGCGCATCACTTTCAACACGCCGTCGGCGGCGTCTGCCATCGTGTAAAAGCCAATCAGCTGATGCGCCATCGGGATGGAAAGTAGCCTAGAGATAAAGCGCTTCCAATCGTTGATCGGCTCGTTGTTAAAGTCTGCCCAGTGAAACCTGTAGTCTTTGTCAAATGTCCCATTAGGCCCAGGGTTGGCAAAGTAAACCGCCTCGGCAGGTTCCATGGCCACGAAAATTTGGATCAGCGAAAAAAGTCCGCTGAAAATCCCCTCGCGCGAGTACTTTTCGATCTGCTCATATGCTTTGCCTACCGGTATGCCGCTGCGCTTGAGTTCAATGTGGATCACCGGCATACCGTTGATGAGCAGCACCAGATCACCGCGCCGGTCATTAAGCAGCGGCGAGCCACGGGCATAGCGCGGCTGTTGCACGATCTGGTAGCGGCTCTGACCTGCCGCAATCTCGTGGCGGTCATAGATTTTTAGGCTCACTTCCTTGCCGAAATGCAGCGCGTCCGTTGGATTATCGCGCGTGATGGCGACGGTTTTGCCATTAATCAAGCCGTTGAGATTGAACGGTGTCCGCAGCGCGTTGATCTGCTCCCTAATCTGCTGCATTTCGCTAATCGTAAGCGGCACTTCATTCAAACGATCTTTGCCACGATTGTTCTCAAACAGGATCTGCGCCCAGTTTGCTAGCAGCTCCGCCTCGCTCGGATTTTTGAGCAGTTCCGCGTCGCCCCAACCGTTCTGGCGCAGCTCGTGGATCACAGCGGTTTCGAATTCGGATTCTTTGGAAAAAGTGCTCATGCTTCGATCCGTTTTTGCTCGGCCAAGCGGGTTTTGATTTCAATCAAAGCAGTGTGGAGCTTGTTTTCCAAAACCGCTTTGGCTGGCAGCTCGGTCCAATACTCTGCCACCATAATGTTGTCTTTTTGCAGGTTCATTAGCTCCACCTGTTCCGTGCCTGCAAGGGCGCACAGAATCAGGCCAATCGGTGCGGCTTCGCCGGGCTGGCGCTCATATTTATCTAACCAGTTCAAATAGAGCTCCATCTGGCCTTTGTGCGCCGCTTTAAAACGGTCGATCTTGAGTTCAACCGCGACCAAACGCTTGAGCCGACGGTGATAAAACAATAGATCGAGATAAAAGTCTTCGCCATCGATGATCATGCGTTTTTGGCGTTCCACGAAGGCGAAGCCCTTGCCTAATTCCAAGATAAATTGCTCCAGCTCGCGAATCATGGCCTGCTCTAGATCGTTCTCCAGATAACCGTTCGGCAGCCCGAGAAAATCGAAAAAGTAGGGGTCTTTGAAAGTGCCCGCTAACTCAGGGGCGGCGGCTAGCGCCAATTTGCTATCGGCAATTTCCGCCCGCTCATAGGCTTTGCGCTCAATTTGCCGGCGCAGCTCGCGCTTTCCCCAATGGGCTTGCGATGCCTGTTCGGCATAAAACAATCGCGCTTCATGCGTTTTCAGCGGGATTAAGATCAGAAAGTGCGCCCAACTTAATTGTCGTGCCAGTGGCACGACAATTGCCGAATCCGTGAAAATCACCGCAAATTGCATCATTCGCCATAATGCCGTCTGGCTTGAGATGGTAGAGATCGTGCAGCAGAAACGCGTAATCGGCCTTGGACTTGGGTGCGAGGCCAAAACGGGCGTAGCGCGGGTCGCTGTCTTTATGCTGCGGATCCCATTGTTGCGAATACGGTGGATTCGACACGACCGCGTCAAGATAGAGCGGGTTGTAGCTGCCCACCGGGTCTAGCTCGTCAAAAAACGGCCAATCATCTTCCAAGGTATCGGCGTTGCGGGTGACGATATTGCTGGGGAGCATGCCGCGCATGACAAGATTCATACGGGTCAGGTTGTAGGTGTTTTCCTTCAGCTCCTGCGCGTAGTACTTGATGTTGTCTTTGTCCGCCATGTGCTTGGCAATGGACTGCCCGATATTGAGCAGCAGCGAGCCGGAGCCGCTGGTGGAGTCGTAAATCTGGATGGTCTCCCGATCCTTCAAATGATTCGCGATAATCTCGGACATCAGCACAGAGACCTCGTGCGGAGTGTAGAACTCACCAGCTTTTTTCCCCGCATTCGCGGCGAACATGCTGATCAGATACTCATAGATAAAGCCAAGCACATCGTAGCCCTGGCGGGTATCCATGGGGATGTCTTTGATGAGCTGGATCAGCTCGCTGATCGCCTTGGTCTGCTTTGCTGCGGTATCGCCGAGTTTGCTGAGGCCGGTTTCGAGGGTCTTGAAAATGCCCTCGAAGAGGCGCTTGTGGTTGGGGTGAATCAGGCGACCAAAAGCCGAGAGGGCATCGCGCACATGGGATACATCGAAGTCGCCTTTTTGCTCGATCCAGGTCGAAAACAAGTGCTGGTAAGCGATGAAGTAGCCGATGTTGCTTTTGATGTGCTCAACGGTTTCACGTTCAGCCTCGCCTAGGGCGCGGATATCTGTGTCACTGAAGTCTTCGCTTCTGGCAAAGCGCACCAGTTTGTCGGAGAGATACTTGTAAAAGATGAATCCAAGAATGTAGTCCTTGTATTCGTTAGCCTCAATTTTTGACCGCATCTGGTTGGCTGATTCCCAGATTTTGGCGGCAAGCTGCTGTTTGTTCAAAGGTGGCGATCTTTTAAATTGGCGGTCAGTGGGCCCGCACTTTATGCACGGCGTATTGAGATCGCTTCACTGCGTTCGCGATGACGAATTTTCGCAACTGTGCAGCTAAACCGAACCCTTATCCATCAAATTATTTTCAAGCAAATGCCGCGTGTGCCGATAGCCAATTTCTATCGCGCGGTCAAAGCTTTGCCAGTCCAGCAATTCCAGTTGATCTACCGGCGGTTTAATCATGCAATCACAGTGTTTGCGGTTGCTTTCAGCGGTGCTGGCGGAGTTCACCATGCCCGAACGCAGTAAAATTTGTAGGATTGATGGGCGAGGGCGCACGCCGCGAAACCAATCGCGCATCATTTTCCAAACTGGTGGTAAATCGGCTTCATCGACCTGGGTTTTGATCGCGTAATTACCGGCGATATCCACCGCGATCACACGGCCATAAAGCCCGCGACGCATCACGTCCACAGGCAAATTATTGATCACGCCGCCATCGACTAACACCTCGCCATCATGAAAAACCGGCGGCAAAATGCCGGGAATGGCAATGCTGGCGCGCAACGCCCGCCAAAGTGGGCCTTCGCGATGCTCTTTGAGTATTCCGCGCGTTAAATTGGTGCTGACGCAGTAATACGGCAACGGCATATCTTCAATAAGCGTATCGCCGTATTGCTGCTTTAAGCGCGCGGTGACTTTGCGCCCAGCCACCAGCGCGACAAAAGGAATGGTGTAATCGCGCAAGGGATTGGTTTCGACAAAGCTGGCGTGATAGCGCTGATAAAGTTCTTCATCGCTCCACTGCAACGCAACCCCTGCCGCCACAATCGCACCGATGCTGGTGCCGCCCACGGCATCAATTTGCAGGCCGTTTTCACGTAAGGCCCGCACCACGCCCAAATGCGCAAAACCGCGAGCGCCGCCGCCGCCTAGCACCAGTCCAGTGGCATTGCCGGTCAAGAATCTGGCAACACGCTCGGTATCTTCAGTACAACCCACGTGATGAATCAACGCACTTGGGCGATTCGCGCGCCAAGCATTTGCCTGACCAGCCAATATTTGCCGCTCGTGCAGCAAAATTAAGCGCTCACGTTTTAATAGATCACGCGGCTGCACGTTGGCAATGGCCTGTCCGTTTGCAAACGACGGGGCTGGCAGCTCATTCGGCGCGATTACGTGCAAAATTTCATCTGCTTGCCGACGGCAAAGTTCAAACCACGAACCAAAATTTGTCTCGGCAAGATAGAGCACGAAGCGGTGCTTTTGCTCAAGCGCATGAAAATAGCCGCTTGACTCATTTGCCGCTTGCGCTTGCGTGATCAAGGCCACGCCACCGAAGCGCATCAGCGCCTGGCTCAAAGTATGCGCAAACGCCGCCATATTGGCACCCTGGCCAGCCGGCACAATCGCAAAAGTGCGGCCCTGACGATCACGTTTGCGCCCGCCCGCCTGCGAGGCTTCCAGCCGTTGAAAAGCCACGCGCGCAATCTGCAGCATCGCGCTAGGTTCGCTGGCCATCAGCGCTTCAAAGTCGCTGCGCTTGAAACGCAGCACCTCGCAATCGCGGATCGCGCGCACGGTGGCGGTGCGTGGCTTGCCGGACAGCATTGCCATTTCGCCAACAGTTTCCCCGGCCAGCACTTGCCCGACCCATTTAGGCTCGGCACCCGCCGCTTGATCGGGGGCAGTATGCAGCACCGCGAGCGCACCACTGAGCAAAATAAACAGCGCGTCGGCCGTTTCGTTTTGCTGAAACAAATCGGTGCCGGAGGCAATCCACTGTACCTCAAGGCGTTCGGAAATGATCGCAAGTGCGGCTTCATCTAGCCCGGAAAACAGGCTTAAGCTGCGAAGATCGAGTTCGCCAAAGCGGGGGTCGGAGGTCATATCGGCTACGATACTATTGATTTACCCGCGGCACTAGTTTGCATTTAAACTTATGGTTTTGCGGCTCGGCAACGCAGGCACCAAGCATGAACAGTTATTGGGCCATGCTCGACATTGCGCCGACGAACGATCTCAAAGTGATCAAGCGCGCTTATGCGACGCGGCTAAAATTACATCGCCCGGACGATGATCCTGAGTACTTTCAGCGGCTACGTGAAGCTTATGAATGGGCCTGCCAAATAGGTGTACATCAGCTCGAAACTTGGGAGGATGAGTATGATGATTACGACGACGCAAGCGACGAAGCCGAACCCGCGCACGCTGCCACTTTAGCGCAAGCGGAAAGCACCGATTCGCCACTTACGATAACGCAGTCATTACCGGCATTGACTACAATTTTGGCCAGCGTGCCGACCCACTTTCCAACCACGTTCGATCCGCCCCCGTCACCCACTTTTCCAGCAAGCGCACCCGCAAATAAGCCGCCCGTTGATCTAGATGCCTCGGCGCACCTTAGCTATGCGCTGAACTCAGGGCCATTAAACCAGCGCATGCGTTCGATGTCGCAAGTTATCGCCGCGTTTTGGACGCAATCGAATAGGCTTAAAACCGTTCCAGAAATCCAAATTTGGTTGCAAGCCCAGCCAGAATATGAATCTCTGCACTTGCGGCCAAACTTAGAAGACGCCTTGGCCGACGCGTTTACTGAGCAACCATGGCCGTGGCCTGCGGTGCTTGCAGTGGCCGAGCTTTTGGATTGGGGCACCATAGGCAATCTGATTGGGGCTGAGCTAAACCAAGCTTTGCAGTTGGCACATTTGCAGCAGCGCGGGTCGATCACGACCAAGCCACGCTGGTACCAATTTTTAACGAAAACGGCTACCGCGCATTTCTTGCTGTCACCCTTCTCTTGGCCAAAGGCGCTGTTTTCTGCATTGTTGCCCCGCACGCAGCACATCGATGAACTTTGCGATGAAGTTGCTCGCCTTGGCGTCGATCCAGCCTTGGTTTTTAACCCCGAGCAAATCGAATTTCAGCGTAAATTGCGCGTTATGGATTTTAATTTTCCACGTATCGCATATGCGCTGATGCGCTTAGTCGGCTGGCCCGTCCTTTTTTCGTCGCTGTTTATTGGTGCTGCCGCCATAGCGCCCCTGGTCGGCTTGATAATTGGCCTGCCGTGCTTTGCCATTTGGCTTGGATTTGTCGAAAATCACTTGCTTTTCCGTACGATCTGGACGCCAAACCCATCAGGCGCAAATTCAAAGGCTTTTTGGCTCAGCATCGGCATAACGTTAGCAATAACAGGCATCTGCACGGCTTTTAAGTGGCCAAATTTTGCCGTACTGTTTGCTGTGTTTATGCTGTTTGCGGTGGCGAAGGACGGTTCAGACGCATTTGCGTCAGCTGTGCTTGGCAGCCTCTTTGCGTTCGTGACTGCGGCGAGTATTTGGCCCACGCAGGCACCCGAGAAATTTTTGATTACTGCACCGGTTACCTTAAGCCTCGTGATGATCGTGCTGTATTTTTATCAGCGCCGCCTACCTGCGGAAAAACTAATGGCGCGGTTACTGCGCCCTCCAAGCATTAAACCGATAGCACTGCCGGTCGTGGAAAATTTCAACTGGTGGTGGATTGTTGGTGGGATTTTGTTGATTCGGCTATTGGCTGTTGGGCACTAAAGCACCGGCATCAATCAAGCCAAGTTCGTGGACGGCACGCAGATGCTCATCGACAAAAGTCCGCGTCGCGGCGAGCCAGCTAAAATCGTACTGAGACTGCGCAAGGTTTTCCAACATTTCAAGCAGCATGCTGCGGTTGCTATCTAAATATTCCAAGTGGCGAATGATGGCCTGCGGTGCCCGTATCGGCACGATGTAGCCGGTTTTTCCCTCCGCGACCACGTCGGATGCAGCGCAATTTTCGGTACAAATCACTGGCAGCCCCGCCATTAACGCCTGCACCAAAACTACGGCAAAACCATCTTCGATCGTCGGGTGCAAAAACACATCCGCTTGCGCGTATATATCCGGCAATTCTTGCTGCGCAACCCTGGGCAGTAGCTCAAGCTTTCCCCGCTGTGGCAATTTGGCGTGAGCGTCAGGTGCTATGGTGCCCACGAAACGAAAATGCATGCGACCCGAAAGTTCATTGACGACTTGCACTAGATCTAATATGCCTTTGCGCGCTGAAAGAGTTCCTACTAGTAAAACGTTCAGCGGCGCACCATTGGCAATTCGCTTTGCACGCTGTTGCCGCTGCTGCGCGCTGGCATTAAAATCGCCAGTGTGCGCGCCAGCCGGGCCAAACAACAAGCGCTGCATGGGAAATCCTTGCTCAATAAAGCTGCGCCGCGCGAAACTCGACATCACGACAACTCGATCACACAGCGCGTATTCGCGTTGTTCACGCGCGATCATCCAGGCGCTGGGCAATTCAATGCTTTGCTGCATGCGCAGCGCTTCTTGCACCAACAGCTGATTCTGCACGGCAATGTGCGCGGAACCACGCAGCAGGGTTTTCAAGCCAGTAATGCCAGGATGCTGCAACAGTTCCTCCGCCACGCCACTAAAAACATGAACGACATTAAACGCACCATGACGCTTTGCATGCTGAGCAATCACCTGCGCCACCCGATGTCCAAACAGGCGATGCAGCGGTGCCTCAAAATACTTGAACAATCCCAAATACATTGCGGCCCGGCTCAATACACCGTGGACCAAAAGGCTGTGTATACGCTGGCGCGGGATGCCAAAAGGCCTGGCAACAAATGCGGGCACATTGGTAAAAACTTCAACATCGTGACCAAGTTCAATTAATGCGCGCGCGGCATCGAAAGCATGAAAGCGGCCGTGCACGGCAATCGCAATCCTGAGTTTACGCGTGGGCAACGGCTGATTCATTCTGATCAATGGCGCCTAAACTCGCCCGTAGCGGTCCTCAAAGCGCACGATATCATCCTCGCCAAAATAAGCGCCGCACTGCACTTCAATCAAGGAAATCGGCTCGTTGGTGGTGTTTTCCAATCGGTGCTTGGTTTCAATTGGAATTTCCACCGATTGATTCGCATGCAGCATAATTTCGCGCTCGCCCACCGTCACTTTCGCTACGCCACGCACCACGGTCCAATGCTCGGTACGCTGATGATGCATTTGCAATGACAACACCTGCCCAGGATTCACCGTAAGACGTTTGACTTTGCAATCATGCGCGTCTTCTAGGACGGTGTAGCTGCCCCACGGGCGAAACACCGTGTGATGCACCACTGCGGCTTGATGCGCCTGCGCTTTTAGGGCGTCGACAACTTGTTTCACGCCTTGCGCGCGCTCGCGGTGTGCGACTAAAACCGCATCACCGGTATCAATCACCACCAAATCGGTGGCGCCAACCACCCCAACCATGCGGCCGCTGCTTTGCACAAAGCAGCGTTCGCTATCGACCAACACTGCCGGGCCCTGCACCGCATTGCCGGCAGCATCTGGCTCACTAAGTTCGCTGAGCGATTTCCATGAGCCGATATCGTTCCAATCAAAACTGGCTTTTACTACCGCACGCCGTGGCGCACGCTCCATAATCGCGTAGTCGAAAGAAATATCGCTGATTGCAGCAAAAGTCTCGGCATTGAAATGCAAAGGTTCTGTGGTTTGCAGCCGCGCCTGCGCGTAACAGGCCTCACATTGCGCCAATAAGTCAGGGGCAATTTCTTGCGCGGTCTCTAAAAGTGCATCGGCACGGAAACAAAACATGCCGGAATTCCAGACAAAAGTGCCGCTTGCCAGATAAATTTCAGCAGTTGCCGCGTCTGGTTTTTCGACGAAACGCGCGACCAAATCACCATTGTTATCAATCGCACCGCCCAGTTCGATGTAGCCGAAGCCGGTTTCGGCACGCGTAGGCGTGATGCCAAAGGTGACGATGTATTTGCGCTCCGCCAAACTAGACGCGCGCTGCACCGCCGCTTTGAAGCCATCCATATCGCGAATTAAATGATCCGCGGGTAGCGCCAATAATTGCGTGGCTGGGCCGTATTTCTCTGCTGCCGCGAGTGCCGCTAAAATCAACGCAGGCGCAGTATTGCGCCCCATCGGCTCCAACAAATAATGCGCACGATCCGCGTCAATCAAGGGTGCGTAAGCATCGCGGGTCAAAAAATAATGATCGCGGTTGGTCACGGTATAGACCGCGCCAGGCACGGCAACTGCCATCGCTCGCTTCAAAGTTTTGCTCAACAAGGTGTCGCCGTCGCTGAGCGTCATAAACGGCTTCGGAAAGGCTTGTCGCGATACCGGCCAAAGCCGCGTACCGGCACCGCCGGAAAGAATCACTGGAATAAGCATGGACGGGCATTGTCGCTATAAAAATCAAACTCAAGTGTTGATCAAGTGCGCAGGTGCATGCAAGCGTGGCGCAACACTTGAAATCAGTACGGATTGGCGGCACCTTTGAGCATAACTTTGTAACTCATTCAGCGAGCGATACATTCAATGGATTTAACCGAACATCCCGCCGCCGTCGGATTTGAGTTTCCCTCCGACACCGTTTTGATCGCCTTTGGCCCGGCAACCGCAGATTTCCGCGTGCGGCTTGATCAAGCGCTTGCACTCGCCGGTGCAAAGCGCACGAACGAG
>JAYVAQ010000422.1:0-3465 GCA_043750875.1 Rhodanobacteraceae bacterium | reverse complement strand
TCAAAGTGTTGCCTTAGGCACCGCCGGTAACTTCGGCGTTTTAGGTGGTCAGGCAATCACCAACACCGGGCCTACCATCGTGACTGGCGATATGGGTATTTCGCCCGGTAATTTCAGCTCTGTCAGTGGCTTTCCGCCTGGGCAAGTGGTGGGCACGACGCATTTTGCAGACGCGGTGGCGCTACAGGCGCAAAACGACGTAACGACCGCTTATAACACCCTCGCGGGGCGCGCCTGTGGCACGACAATTTCCGGAGATTTGGGCGGACGCACGCTATTTCCAGGCGTCTATTGTTCGGCCTCCTCAATGGCACTCACGGGTACTTTGACGCTGGACGCGCAGGGCAATCAGAACGCGGTTTTTATATTCCAAATTGGCAGTGCGCTCACAACCGCGAGCGCGTCGGCCGTGCAAATGATCAATGGCGGGCAAAGCTGCAACATATTTTGGCAAATCGGCAGCTCCGCTACGCTTGGAACCACCACAGCATTTCGTGGTAATTTGCTGGCACTGTCCAGCATTACGCTCAACACCGGAGCCACCACAAGTGGCCGAATTTTGGCGCGTAATGGTGCGGTAACGATGGACAGCAGCTTGATTTCAATTTGTCAGCTGGCGGGCGCCCCATTGCTGGCTAAGGCATTTCTACCGAACACGATCAGTGCTGGCGGTATTTCGAGCTTAACTATTACGTTGAATAACCCTGAGTCGGTGCTCAGTACGCTCACTGCGCCCTTAGTCGACAACCTGCCCACCGGCATTACAATTGCGGCTGTGCCAAACGTGAGCACAACGTGCGGTGGTGCGGGCGCGCCTTTGGCAACGCCCGGCAGCACCAGCGTTAGCTTACCTGCGGGACGCACTATTGCCGCAAATGGCAGCTGCACGTTGAGCGTCAATGTCACCGGCGCAATCGCTGGCAGCTATATCAACGTCTTACCCACAAATGCGCTGCAAACCAACAACGGCAATAACCTAGCGCCAGCCACCGCAACACTGGTCATTCTATCGAATCAGTCACAGCTGTTGCAGTCGGTACCCGCGATGAGATCTTGGGCATTGCTGTTGTTAGGCGCGCTCCTGATTGGAATTGGCATCATTTCGGCGGCGCGGCAGGTGTGATGGCTGCCGCCACGAAATATGGCGTCAGTTCGGCTGTGCGGCTTGAATACGGCCCAGCTTCGCTGCGTATATGCCTTGCTCCTTGAGCGAACTCGACGTTTTTATCGCATTACTTAGGTGCCGTTTTGCGGTTTTTTGATCGCCTAAGCCTATATAAGCCAGCGCTAAATAAAATTGGAACTCACTATTATTTGGCTGGCTTCGGGTTTCCTGTTTAAACATATCGCGCGCTAGTGCATAGTTTTTAACCTGCATTGCAGCCACGCCCAATTTAAAAAAGTGGTACGGCTGATAGTCACGCAAGCGCTTTAAGCGCGCTGTGACCAAGGCCAATTCCGCAGGGCGATTCAACTCGGCAAGCAGCGAGACTAAATTTGATAACGCGACTACGTTATTGGGATCAAGGCTCAGCACATTGTTTAACGTTGATTGCGCGAGCGTTGGGTGCCCGGCTCGGCGATAAATGACGGCTAAGTTGATCTGAGCTGGTAGAAATTTGACGTCATGCACGACCGCTTCGCGTGCCCACCAGTACGCACCGTTGGTGTCGCCTTCAGCAAGTGTTTCTGCGGCGCGATTATTCATATACATAGCCACAATGGTCGTTTCTTTGATCTGCCAGGCACGTTGTGCGACGTTTTCTACCAATGGCTCAAAGTCGATGGTCAGAAATTTGCCCGCGCCGTTACCGGAAAGAACCATTTTTCGCATACGGCCAATGGTGACATTGACGTGCCCGGCTAAGAAATAGTATTTGTCTCGACGCAGCCAATTCTCTTCGGTCGATACGCCCTGGAAGTACACGTTCAGACCAAGCTCTTTTGCAAATGCCGCCGTCATTATCACCAAAGAAAGACAGTTGCCGCTGCGGGCTAAAAACGTCTCTGACGCAGTGCGGGTTTGCACGGTATCGTACTCAAGCTTTAATTGCTGATCGCTGTAAAGCGCGTCGTATAAACCCTGCATGCGTCCTTTCGCCGCCAAACTGCCCGCAATATCAACCTGAAGGTAGCGCCGCATCGCGTCGCTAACTTGAAATAGCGACTGCGGATCAAATTTCGCGGGCGCTGGTACAAACAACTCATCGTGAAACACAGTGGCACTGCTACCCGTGGGTGCACTGGCACACGCGGAAAGCAAAGCAATCAAAAACAAACCGACAAATTGCCTGAGCGTATTCATTTTGTTTTCCCCGAGAATGGCGGTTGAATGGCCTTATCAACTGTTTGGTAGGTTACGCTCTTTTTTCTTTGCCAAGGCCAACCAAAAAGATCAATCAGTCAACACACCCTCGGCAATCAGCCGGGCCTTGAGTGGCGCAAGCCCCGCCTCATAATTGCGCCATTTTCCCACGGACCGCACGTGCACGGGTTCTCGCACCTGCGCGGCGCTGGCGGTGGTGGAGGGCTTTTGATTTGCTGCGGGTGAGAGTACCGACGCGTCCCAGTCCAACCCGCACCAGGAAAGAATTCGGCTTGCCTGTGCTTCGGTATCCAACACCAAATCTTCATAGCGCACATCCAAAATGCTATTGGGCATGACCTGGTGCCAGTGCTGCATCTGGCGAAGATAGGCGGCAAAGTAAGCGGCCAGCTCGTTTTGGTCATAAGAAAAATGATACGCCTGACCGAACAGCGTTTTGTAAACCGCGTAACAGCTATCCATAGGCTCACGCACCAGGTGGATAATTTTGGCGTTCGGCAGCGCTTTTTTGATCAGCCCGCAATACATAAAATTAATCGGCATTTTGTCGACAAACATCTTGGTGTTTGGTGCTGCCTCGCGCGCGCTGCGCATGTAGTCGCGGCCCAGGGCTGCGAAATCAACGCGCAGCGAGGCATCCACCATCGTTAGACCCGGCTGGCTCGCCACGATCTTGCGGGTTGCTGCGGCCAGTGCGTGGCCAAAATCCAATAGCTCGCCAGCGGCACGCACATCCGCGTGGCGGGTAAGCATGCGTTCAACCAAGGTCGTGCCACTGCGCGGCATGCCGACGATAAAAATCGCGCCCACTTCTTCATGCCCAGCCGTGGCTAATTGCATGACGGCGTCAGAATAATTGCTCTTGATCGCATCAATCGCGGCTAATTCGTTGGGCAAATCATATTGCAGCGTTTCCCGCTTTAAACGCGCACCTTCGCTCAGTGCGGCAAATGCCGCGCTATCTTGGCCTAGATCTTCGCGCTCCTTCGCCAACGCGTAGTAGCAAGCGGCTTGCATTGTTGGATTTGGAAAGCCATTGGCTAAGCGCGTCTGCAAATCATCCACATGATTTCGCCCCAGTGTTTGTGATCGCAACGTTGCGCGTAAGTAAAGCGCATGCGCGGCCTTGGGCTGCATTT
>JAYVAQ010000421.1:0-4317 GCA_043750875.1 Rhodanobacteraceae bacterium | reverse complement strand
ACGAGCTATTCGGCGTTGAGCGACTTTATGCAAGCGCCTACCGTCATCGACTTGGCAGCGCGGCAGAAATTGTGCAAGGCATTATTGCGGACCTGATGGAACATATCGGGACACAGAAAATCTTCGATGACATAACGCTTGTCGTTATGCGACACAGGTGAAAATATGATTTCTCACTACGGCATTATCCCACCCGACCGTTCAGTAAACATTCCTGTCAGTCGGCTGGTACTACGCGACGGTGCCCTCGAGCTTCGCTGGTTTCACTGCAGTGAAACTGCAGAATTTTTAGGCGACTACTTTTCTGTACAGGCGCGCACCGCCAAGTTAAATGGTCGCGATGCGCAGCACAGCATCGGCTATATGGCGAATGAAATTCTTGAGAATGCAGTCAAGTTTCGGGCACTTGGTTTAGGCGATATCGAAATTGAAGCGACGCTGCAGGGTAATGCCTTTGCGATGCAGGTAACCCATTTTGTCGAAGCTAGCGTTGGCGAACGATTCCAAATACTACTGGCTGAACTTCTTAAACGTGACCCGGGTGAGCTACTGATCGAACGCATCGAGGCCAACGCCGCTGACAACTCTAGCGGTGGATCAGGCCTAGGCATTCTTACCCTGATGAGTGATTACGGTGCCAGTCTGGGCTGGAGCTTCACGCAGGATAAGGCAGGCGCACCGATGCGCTTATGTATCTATGCAACGCTGACACTGGTCTAAATTCCAGTCACACACTTTAAAGAAGGCCGGACATGGAAATTAAGACAAGTGAATATCGAGTATGGGTTGAAGGCGCTACGGTGTTCTTTGAAGGCACCATGCGGCTTTCCAGCAACGACGCCTATGCGCCGATCCAAGAAATTATGTCCAAAGTGCTAGCAACCGCACCTACGGCGGTGACGCTGGATTTAACTGGGCTAGAGTTCCTAAATAGCTCCGGCATTAATTTGTTCGCTAAGTTCACCATTGAAGTGCGCAAGCTCGCCCATACGGGCCTCGCGGTACGCGGCTCTAGCCGAATTCCGTGGCAGTCGAAATCTTTGCCGAATTTGAAGAAGTTGTATCCCGCGCTTGATTTAGCAATTTCCTAACGAAATCACAATGCCGCGCTCAGCGGCGTTCGTGCTCAAGCTGGCCATCGGCGGTAGCATTTTTGAGCATCGGTCAACGAAATCGAACTCTAGTCGTTATGCCTCGATAGCGTGCCTAGTTGCAGGCGCGAACCTAATCGAGCGTGAAATGATCAAATTATTGATAGCGGTAATGGCGATGGCAAAAATTTCAGTTGCTGCGGCGCAAACCTGTAGCTTTGCGCCGGTCGAAGCGCGGTTTACGCAGTTGCTCAATGACGCGCAACTACCGGGCGGTGCGGTGCTGATTGGCAGCGCTTCCGGCATCTATTGGGAACGCTACTTTGGCAGCTACAACGCCGCGACGCGCGTCCCAATTGCCTCAGCCTCGAAACTACTTTCTGGGGTGCGTTTAATGCAACTGGCTGACCGCACACAGCTCAATCTTGACACACCGCTATCCGGCTATCTGCCGCAATTTACCGGCTTGAAAGGCACAATGACTGTGCGCCAGATGTTTTCGCATACCTCAGGCTACGGCGATGACTCCGGCGATCCACTCGTATTTGATCGCAACATTACCCTAGCGCAAGCGGTGGACACCATTGCGGCAAGCTACCCGCTGCCAAATGGTTGGACGCCAGGTGGCCAATTTGCCTATGGCGGCGTGTCGATGCATATTGCCGGGCGCATTGCCGAACTACAGGGGAATAGTGACTGGCAAAACGGTTGGCTGAGCCAAATCGCAGCGCCGCTGGGCATTAGCACGATCAACTGGCAAGCCTTTGGTGCCACGCAAAATTATGGCATTGCCGGGTCCGCGCAATCGAATTTGCGCGATTACGGGCGTTTGCTGCAGGCACTCGCGAACCATGGCGTGGGCAATGGTCGGCGCATTTTGAGCCAAAACGCTGTAGCCGAACTAAGGCGCGATAATGTCGGCGCGCTCCCCATCGCGTATGCGCCGCCGGGAGTTACGGTGGCGAATATGCCGGTAAAATATGGTTTTGGCGGCTGGCTGCAGCCGAGCATGAACGCGCCCGCTGGCGCACCGCAGCTGCTGCACAGCCTGGGCGCATTCGGCTATTTTCCTTGGGTAGATTTTCGCCGTAATATTTTTGGCGTCTTTATGATTCGCGGCAGCGCCGGTATTAACGCTACTGCCTTGCCCGCGTATTTAGACATGCTTGCGTCGGTGGAAACGGTGATCGCATCTGGTGTTTGCGTGGAGGCTGAAGTTACTGATCCGATCTTGGTGGATGCTTTTGAGGGGTAGCGGCGCGTGATTTATGTGATTGCAAAGTTCACAAACAATATTTCTACTCAGCTATCGCCCTGCTAAAAATTCCGCAAAATTGCGCCCAGAGCGCAATTGATACCAATTTTCGATCAGTCTATAGCTAACAGAGACGGGCGGTGGCGTGCGCAAGCTGCCATCGACTATCGCGGCTTCAAACTCAGCCACCGAAAAGTAGCGCGCGTGCTCAAGTTCGGGGCCGACATTCACCCGGTCGTCAGCCGCAACGGCGGTAAAACCCAGCATCAGCGACGCTGGAAAAGGCCAGGGTTGGCTGGAGAAATAGTCCGATGCGATCACGCGCACGCCCGCTTCTTCATACACTTCGCGAACCAAGGCGTCTTCCAGCGATTCACCTGGTTCAACGAAACCGGCCAATGTGCTGTAGCGCCCGGGCGGCCAACTTTTTTGGCGCCCAAGCAGGATTTTTTCTTCAAACTCGACCGCGACGATGATCGCTGGATCCGTGCGCGGAAAATGCTCGGCGCCACAGGTTGGATTTACACACCGTCGCCTGTGCCCGGCGTGCTCGGCAACCGTGCCATGCCCGCAAACGCCGCAGAATTGATGCCGCTGATGCCAAAACGCCAAGCCACGCGCGTAGGCGGCAAGTCCAGCTTCAAGCGGTGACAGCTTTAGCGCAGCTGCGCGCAAATCCAACCATTGCAACTGTGGATAATCAGTCTGCTGGACTACGCGGGCAAAATAATGCGCGCCATCAAAATGCCCTAGATACCAACGTTCGATGCGAAGGCCTGGCAAGTCAGCGCAAAGCAACAAATGCAGACCTGAGTGATCGCTGTTACCGGCGATCAAGTGTTCCGGACTTACTAACACTTCGAACGCAGTTTGATGGATTTCCGCCAGCCAATCACTTTGGTCTCGGCGCTCGGTGGCACGGTCTAAAGGAATTGCTGAAAAAGTATTGCTAGCACTACGCTGGGACGAAAATCGCGTGGCAAGCAACTGCACAGTCAAAGACATACGAGTTACGTCGAAAAAGACGAGCCGCAACCGCAGGTGGTTTTGGCATTGGGGTTTTTGATGATGAAGCGCTCGCCTTGTAAGTCTTGTGCGTAGTCGACTTGCGCGCCCATCAAATATTGCAAGCTAATCGGATCAACCAGCAAACGCACGCCGTCGGTTGTAACTTGCGTGTCGTCGTCGGCAATTTCTTCTTCAAAACTAAATCCATATTGAAAACCGGAGCAGCCGCCGCCCGAAATTGCGACGCGCAAGCTCAACGCAGCATTTCCCTCTTCCACTATCAACTCGCGCACTTTGTGCGCGGCGCGGGCAGTAAAATCAAGCGATTCTGTTTGCGTTTCCATAAAATGCGCTCCAAATAGGTTGGTTAAGAGTTTGCGACGAATTCGGGGCTTTCAAGCGATTTATTCTTCACAGCTCAGTCGCCGGATGGCTTGGGCAGTAACTTTTGCGGCTCGTCCTGATGAATCATCTGACCATTGACCTGCGCACCGGCATTCATTTCCAGCAACTTATAGAAAATATTACCGCGTACCCGCGCCGTCGAACCGAGAACCAATTTCTCTGTTGCCACCACGTCGCCATTCATTTCACCGTGCATGTGCACGTGCGGAGCGCGAACGTCGCCGTCAATTCGGCCGCTTTCGTTGATATCCACTAAGGCGTCATTGCCCTCGGCAATCACCGACCCCTTAACAGAGCCAGCGATATTCAAGCCACCGCTAAAAATGATGTCACCAGTTACAGTCATACGCGCGCCAATGAGGCATTCAATCGGTGTGGCCGGGCGTTGCATTGAAGGTGCGGCTGCAGGTTTAGTGTTGCGAAACATGGAATGCTCCAAATGGGCGCGCCGACTCAAGGCGCGGGAAAAGTCGCCTAGTTTACCCATGCTTGCAGCGCCTGCGCGCGTTCTATTGCAGCGCGATTTTGCCCCCACGAATCTCGATGATTTCACCGTCG
>JAYVAQ010000420.1:0-4443 GCA_043750875.1 Rhodanobacteraceae bacterium | reverse complement strand
CGGGCTTACGATTACAACTTGGGCCGGTTCTATGGCGTGGATCCGGTGATTCAGTTTCCGACGAATTCGCAAAGTTTGAATGGGTATTCGTATTTGATGAATAACCCTTTGAGTGGGACGGATCCGACGGGGTATGCGGGATGCGGTGCAGTGTCGACGGATCAAAAAAATGTATCAGGTACTTGTGAACAAGGCGGGCAATCGTATTCTTATTCCTTCAATGGGAAAGGTGATGTTGGCTTTGCTGGGGGAAAAAATGCGGGTGGCGCAAGTGCCGCAGTGAGTACAGGGGTTTTATATACGCCCGAAACCAGTGTTAGTTCTAGTGCTGGAATGGTCCAGCAATCAACAAGCTACGCCAATGGATCAGAGCGAGTTCAAACATGGAAATCCGCTGCACGAGTTAATCAGGAAGGGGGCAGTACATATTCTGACGAACTATTTTCGCCGAGTGCGCGCGACCGAGAGACCGTTAATAAATACCGCTTAGATGCTTGTAGGGCCGTTGAATGTGCGCCCGGCTCGCCGGTAAGAATGCCAACTTATGACCCGCCTATAGACCGTGCAATGCCGGAGCTATTTGTACCTTGGGGTAGGGCCATATCAGGAGCTAAAGCTATTGTTGGGGCTATCGGCAGTCGCGAAGCACCAAGCCTCTTTCGAGGGACAACATTGGGCTATGAAGGCGCACCAGCACTTCAACGTCTTGGGCTCACGCCGACTTCGATTGATCCCGCCGTTGCCACGTTGTTTGCGACGGAATCAGCACAATACGGCGCAGGTGTAATTCATATATTTAGATCAGCAGTTGTGCAAGACCTTAAAATGGCATCTGGAAATACGCTTGCTGCGCTAGAAAGAGAAGTCGTAATCGATATGGCACCATCGAATTTGGCTGCACTTGCATCGCAAACTATTTCGGTTGATGCGTCACGTGCAATTTTATCGAGGCTGGGGGTGAACTTGCCTGGCCAGATTTCGACTCTTCGCCAATTAAGCGATGAGTTGCATCATTTAACTCCGCTATCGCAAAAGCAGATTAGTGCTTATCTCAAAGAAGCAGGAAAGCTATGAATCCCGAAATTTTGATTCACGCGAACTACGCAATTTTTTCCACGAATGAGATAAACGTTCGATTGGATAAATATCCAACACGAGTTGGAGAGGAGTTCAATCAACTCACACAAATAGCGGTTGAAAGGCAATCAGGGCGCAGCACCGTAGTCTATGCCGAGGAAGTTGTATGCCGAGTCCTGGCAATTTGGTCGTACGGCCAATTCTTTGATGAACTTGGTGACGGCTTATCCGCAAGGCTTACGGTGAACCCAGAGTTTGTATTGCAGCTAAGCAAGTTTATTGCACGATTGACAGACAAAAAAGCATTATTAGTAGTTTCAAAGAAAGAAGCGTCAGACGGAAGCGCCCAAACAATAGCACTGTACGGACTGGAAGCGCCGGACAGCCACTTTTAGCGGACTGGAAGCGCCGGACAGCCACTTTTAGCCGGTTTTCCACACCTAAAATGGCAGGACACCCAACACACCTAAAATGGCAGGACACCCAAAAAGCAAAGCACACCCGTTTTTAGCAACCAAAATGCCAGCTGCCTAAAAACCGCTGGCATTTGCATATTTCCCAATCAAATCAAGAACAACAGAAGCGTGGAACAACAGAAGCGTGGACAACAGAAGCGTGACAGAAGCGTGGGACACGCACTTTTAAGCAGTTTTTAGTCAAAATCTGGCGGCAGCCTAAAACCTGCCGCCAGTTGGTTCGCTTCCTACCATCATTTCCTACCATCATTGAGCGTAAAAATTATGCCCAAACTTATCTAAACCCAACGCAGCCAGCCGCGCTATGCGGCGAATAATTTTTGCGTTTTCAATCAAATATTTTTCAAAAACCGCGCAAAACCAATCCCAAACAGCGTTCTCTGGCTGATTTCTTTCGCCTTGTCGATCAACTCCTCCAATTCCCCGACCACGCGCCAATACCCGGAGCCAATTCCCTTGACGCGCGTCGTCCAGTGATTTTTATCCAATCCCAATTTGCTCAGCGCTTTTGGCTCGCTCGCCTCAATCTTGCCGCGCTTGCCGGGATGAAGTTCGCGGCCAGTAAAATCGACCAGTTCAATGTAGTCCGCCACCGAAATATCCGGCAAATTGAAAGATCGCACGCCGACCAATGGCATTAACGGCTGATTTGCGCGCTCTGGATTTTTGCGCAGCTGCTGATTGCGCAGCTTCACGCTGGTGTAGCGCGACGTTGCAATATTGCTAGCGATTTTGGCGCGCACGGGGTTCAGATCGACATAGGCCATTGCCGCAAGGATCGATTTTTCGCTGAGCAGCGCTTGGCAATGGAATCTGCCTTCCCAAAATCGTCCCGTAACTTTGTCTTCGGCATTGGCTTTGCGTGCAATGGTTTCCGACAACGATTTCATCAGCCAAGACAAGTTAGCTAATCTTGAGCGGTACTGGGCGATTAATTCCGGGTTTTCCAGAATCGCAGCGATCTTTTGCGCGCAAAGCTCAGGGTTACGCGCCGGATAAAGTCGAACCCAGTGCGTCGCGACTTCTTCTGCGGTCCAGCCGTTTGCGGTCGCCGGACTCATGTGCACGACGAGGTGCAGATGGTTGCTCATTACCGCCCAAGCGTGAACGCCGCAGGCAAAAATGTCGCCTAGCTCCAAAATGCGGGCTTCAACCCAGGATTTTCGGTGCTCAAAACTTTTGCCGAGGTATGTATCCAGGCCGCAAAGCCAAGATCGGCGCACACAGCGGTTGACGCAGTGAAACGTTCCGGCTTGGGTTGGATCGACAAGTTGGCTGCGGGGTTGGGTCATAGGCAAAGCTTAGGTGCGCGGGCGTTGTTTGAAAATCAGATTGGGTGCAATCTTGGGTCGGATTTATCTTAGGGGTGGGTGTCCGCGTGCTGCTGGGTGTCCGCGTGCTGCTGTTCGCGGATTTGATGCCTGCCAGCGGCGCTAAATATTGACTGGCAATCGCTGCATATTTGCGAATGTGGTCATGCCGAATTTTCACGCCGGTGTTGCTCGATGTGCTCACACCCTTGGCGATATCAGCACGCACCGGGTTCAAATCCACATAGGTCATCGCTGCTAAAATTGCTCTTTCGCTCAGCAGCAACTGGCTTTTAAAGCGGCCTTCCCAGAATCTGCCGGTAACTTTATCTTCGGCATTGGCGCGTCGAGCAATCGGTTCGCTTAAACACTTTATAAGCCATGAGACATCGGTCAATCGGACTCGACAGATCGCGATTAGCTCAGGATTTTCAACGATTCCGGCAATTTTTTGTGCGCAAAGTTCGGGCGTGCTGGCTGAACATAATCGAACCCAGCGCTGCGCGATTTCCTCGTCTGACCATGCATTTGCAGTCGCCGGATGCATGTGCAAGATCACGTGTACGTGGTTGCTCATCACCGCAAAGGCGTAGATGCCGGTCGCAAAAAATACCGCCTAGTTCCAGAATGCGGTTCTTCAGTCACGCTTTGCGATGTTCGAAGTCTTTGCGGCTATAGAAATCCTGCCCCAAAGCCAGGATCGCGTGCACATGAGCCTGCGGGCGGGAAAAGACGCGGGTCGCCATGAATTGCGCTGGATTCTTTCGTTGTGGCGATATTACCGCTGTCGCATCCACACAACGTGGCAATATTACCGACATCTAAATTCCGGCAAAATCTATGTCAGCTAATCTGCGAAACACCTATGCGACGCCGTTTGAGCAAGGCAACCAAAACCAAACAAGCACTTGGTCGGACTGCATCGCGTTTTATCAAAAATTAGCGGCTGATTTTCCTAACGTGCTGCATTTTTCGCAGATCGGTACCTCCGACGCTGGCGTGCCGATTCACGCGGGGATAGTTAGTGCCGAGGGTATTTTTGAGCGTGCCGTGCTCAAACACCTGAAACGCCCTATTTTCTTCAATAACAACGGCATTCACCCGGGTGAACCGGAGGGCATTGACGTGTGTATGGCGTTGGTGCGGGATTTTTGCCTTCAACCAGAGCTTTTAGCCGCGTTGGCGCAAACGGTGTATTTATTTATTCCGGTTTATAACGTCGATGGTTGTCTGAACCGGCAAAATACTTCGCGTGTAAACCAAGATGGCCCGGAGCAGTTTGGCTTTAGAGCGAACAGCCGCAATCTTGATTTAAATCGCGACTTTATTAAGTGCGATAGCTTCAGTGCGCAGGTTTTTAATCGCTTTTTTAGTGATTGGGATCCAGACGTGATGGTCGATACCCACACCTCCAATGGCGCTGACTACAGCTACACCATGACCTTGATTCAAACCCAGGCCGATAAGCTGGGCGGTGCGCTGGGTGTGTTTTTACGGGAATCCATGTTGCCTGCGATTTTTCAAGAAATGACCGCGCGTGGTTGGCCGACTTGTCCCTATGTCAATCCAGTCAAAGTGAC
>JAYVAQ010000419.1:0-2615 GCA_043750875.1 Rhodanobacteraceae bacterium | reverse complement strand
TCAAAGCAACCACCTGCGGCCCTAGGTTCGATGGCGATGCGCTGTTTAAACGCAAGTAAGCGTGATCCAGCACCACCTGGAATCGCTATCGGCGGCGTTAGCAAGCGCTGATCTGCCGCAATTGCTGGCGCCACGCCACGATAGGATTGCGTTGGCGATGCGGAAAATAGAGCGCTAATTGCCCAACTATCGGTGCCAGGGGCGGCGCTATGCGTGAAGCCAACAGCGCCGCTTTCCATGTTTTCACTTAGAACGGTAGTTACGGTGCTGCCAGCAGGGCAGTCGCCCGGCTGTGGCGGAGCGGCAGCCGTCGTAAAGGTGGAAACCAACGATACCGCGCTTGACGGTTCTGGGTTTTCAAAGCCATCGCGAAAACCGCCGATGGCTGCTGCTGAGCAGGCATTGCGAGTACTAACGCGCCAGAAGTAGGGTGTGCTGAAACTCAGTGTTGCCACGCTGACGCTGGTGCCGCGCGTTACAAACGATTGCGCAATGCTGGCGAAGTCGGCACTTGTGGAAAGCTCAACCAAGTAGTCGTAGGCGTTGGCCTGCGCAGCCCAGGTAAGAGTCGGTTGCACGATTACATTGGTAGCCGCATTGGCCGGTGCAGACAGCGTTGTCTCGCTGGCTGGGCCATTGGCTACGAACAACGGCATGGTTAGGCTTCTAACTTCACTACCGGCCGTGCCGGTCAACACCGCGCTGTAGTTGCCATTGGCAAGCCCAGACGTATTGAAGATGACAGTGCCCTGGCCAGGAGTTGATTTCGCGACGCCGCAACAATAATCGAGTTCTTTGATTCTTTCGGCGACGTCAGCGTGTTGGCTCCGGGGCCTGAGTTGCCTGCGGAAAACACCACGACAAAAGCCTCGTTGACGGTAGCGGTATCAAAATTCCCGTCGCGCACCATCAAATCATGCGAGCGCGCACCGTTGGTATAACCGGCATTGGTGCCCTCGCCGGAGGTCCAGCTGTTATTCGTGCCCGACGCGCCACCGGCAAGTGCGCGCTTGCTTAGTTCTTGCCAACCACCGACCGGCGGCCAGGGCACCGAGCTGACACAGATCGGGTTTTGCGCGAAAATTTTGGCACCGGGTGCAACGCCAATGCCGTAATTGTAGCCGCCCGTGTCGAGTAGGTTAAGCAAACCACCGCCCGCAATAATGCCCGCCACATGGGTGCCGTGGCCGCCGGCAGAATTATCGTCGCCTAAGCCTGTTCCTGCCGGGCAGCCTGGATAGGTGTAGCCGCCCGCAATTTTACCGCCTGCGAATTCGGGTTGGGACAAATCAACGCCTGAGTCAGTGACTGCCCAAACCACGCCCGCGCCACTTAGGCCGAAACCGTTGAGTGCAGCAAGATAGCCCGGGCCGGTGACTGTGGTGCCGGTGGTGTTGCCAGCAACGATCTGCGAGGACATTTCATCGTCAAATATCGGCTGGGGGCCGGAAAAATTCAAATTGATTAGCTGGGCAATATCTGTAAAGCCTTCAATGCGCGCGCCGACTGCCTTGAATACGATATCGTAGATTTTTTTGTCTGCTTGCGCGGGCGCATAAGAGAGGACATCGGCACCGCGCGCTTTGAGCTCACTCAGCGTTTGCGCAAGCTGGCTAGCGTAGACATGCGCGACAACGTTTTCGATCAAGGTGTCGCGATCTTTCTGGCGGCGGCGAATTGAGCCATCCACTTTAAATTCTGGCTGAAAATCGCCACTCCAGCGCACTACAGCTTGCGCACGCAGCGCTGTCGCTGCACCCGCTGGCGCCCATACCAAATACGCATTGCCCGGGTAGGCCTGAAGAATGTCGATGCCGCCCTGTGTCAGTGTGTCCAACCACGCTTGTTTTGCCTGCGACTGAAATTGCACCAATTTCAATCCTTGAACATTTGACGCCTGCGGCAGGGCCTGTGCCACCGGGTCAATATCGACTACGCCAAAGCGGATTCGATTTGCTTCTAGAACCTCAAAACCAATGCCCTGCGCACGCAAAGTTGCCGAGGAAAGCGTCGCGGAATCCACGCGCAGCACGGTGAAGCTTGAATAATCTTGTGTGTAGTCAATATTGGCGTTGCCAACCGCATTGCGAAATGCGCCAAGCTGCTCACTGCGTACTTGAACTGCCTCGCTGGACTGCGCAAAACTGGCGTTCGCAAGTAGCATCGCAGCGGCCAATGCGCCCAATACTATTCGTGGAAAAGTGCTGCTAGCCCATCCAGAGCCAAAAGGTTCAAGTTGCGGGGCATTTTTCATCGGTTTTCAGTCGCGGCGAAGGGAGCGATATCGTAAAGGCATTTGCTGTATTTCACAGCGCTGTTAATGACCAAAAACAACAAAAAGCAACGCCCTATTTCTCCGTCATTACCCAAACGCCGGCCCAATCTAAAGGTGGAAATTCGATCAAATGCCGACACCGGTCGATATAGATTTGCGACAGTCGGTCCATTGGGTTTTTCGCGAGCGCGCGCTCGAACTGGGTGATCGCGGTTTTAAATTCAGCGGCACGATAGCGCCTAAGCCCTTCGGCGAAATATCCGAAGACGTCCATCATGTTCGGGAAGCTTTCCTCCGTGTGAAAATCCAGCACCTCATACACGCCAACTGGCTCGGTTTT
>JAYVAQ010000418.1:0-2590 GCA_043750875.1 Rhodanobacteraceae bacterium | reverse complement strand
GGCCCACGCTCCACAAAATTGCTTTGCGCGGCGCTTGATGCAATCCCAGTGCAGCCATGGCGTACACCACAATAGACGCGCCGCCAGGTTGATAGATCTGCAATAGAAAGCCGATTAGCGCCATCAGCAACGCGGATCGAAAAGCAGCATCACAGGTCTGTTCGTAATGCCGCCAATAAATGGGTAAAAACGCCACAATCGCCAAGATCGTGGCCAGCCATGCCGAAATGCCGCGACTTGATTGAATCAGTAACGGTAGCGGTACGAATACCAAATAGATCAAATTCAATTTGCGCCAGGATTCGAAGCCAGTCATGACGCTGTTGACCCCTGCGCTTGTTTGCCTTGGCGCGCCCTTATTGTTTAACACCGCAATTTGGCGATCCACGGCCTTCGTCCTTTGAGAAATTGCTGCTGCTTGGATTTGCTGAGACACAGCACTTGAAAATGATTATCAGCCTGCGCGGCCAACGGTATCAGTGTTTGCTGTCAGCTGCTGCACATGACAAATGTCAACGGCCAAAAAGAAAAATCCCGACTCCTTTCGGAACCGGGATTTTTACTATTGGTGGATTTTACTACTGGCAAATTACGCGCCAAGTACTGGCGCGCAACGTTTACCGCTTACTCAAAGCGCGCACTTTGCAGCACGAAGCCATTGGCACCTTGCAGCGCAACGTAGCTCAGGTTAGCTGCACTGCTTGTGATGGTCTGCCAAGCGCCTAAACGCAGCAGGCCATCAACACCACGCACCGCCATTGCAAGTTCAACGACACCGTCATCATTGCGTCGGCCATAGACGCGTAGTGCTTCGCCATTGGCATCGTCGGCACTGAAAACTATGCGTGCAGTGTCATCGAGCAACTGACTTAAAGTACCCAGAGCGATGCTGTGCTGACCGTTGGCTTTGTTGATCAACAGCACGATTGGATCTTCAAAGCCATTGCGGAAGATTGCTTCTGGCGAGTTGATATCGGTCGCGCTGTTATTAGCCAACTGCGGGTCAATAATCGCCAAACCGGTGATGCTGACTTGCGCCGTGTTGCTGATTTGCGCAGGTATCGGAGTGGCAACGTTGGCTTGCAGGGTGTAAGTCAATCGGCCCGTAGCTGGCAACGCCGCAATCGTGGCATTGATGCTGCCGGTGCCGCCGGTTTGTGGGCAAGCTGCACCATTGGCCGCAACGCACGTCCAGGTTGCATTGATCAACGACGCTGGAACAGTGTCAGTAAAGACCGCGCCATTCGCGGAATCAGGGCCTAAGTTGCGCAACACTAGCGTGTAGACCAACAAATCGCCAGCACGGTAGGTGGTAACACCATCGTCTTTGCTGACATCCAAATTGGCCGTGTTACTGACGGTCAAGTTAAATGTTCTGGTGCTGGGGAGGCCGCAGTTGTCGGTTGCAGTAACGGTAACGACATACGCCGTCGTTGATGCCGGTGCCGCACCACTGATGCTGATCACGCCAGTGCTTGGATTGCCGGTGAAGGTACCGGTAAAGCCAGGTGCGGACGCAGTGAGCGTGGTGACTGAGCCATTGTCCGTCGGTGCTGCAGTCGGTGTAACCGTTGCTGCGCCTGCGGTTGCGACGCTGGTTGCTGCATAGGTGCCCAAAACCGGCGCACTGTTCGCAGTCACATTCACAATCAAGCTACCGGCGGTGCTCAATGCGCCATCGCTGACACTTAAGCCGACCGTATTTGCGCCAACCGTAGCCGAACAAGCCGCGGCAACACTGGCGGAAACGGTGCCGGTGCTGTTCGTAATGCTGGTTACGCTCAGACCTGCTGGAACCGTAGGTGCGGTGACCACTAAGCTGCCAGCGGTTTGCTCTAGATCGCTCACTGTGGCAATCGTGCTGCTGCTGGCCGCGCTACCTTGCTGACGCGTCACCCCGACTGCAGGCGTGATTGTTGGCGCGGTGTTGTCGACAGCGCAGGCCACTGAAACGCTAGTGACATTGGCGCTACCGACAGTGCCGCTGCCATTGCTGACTGTGCAGGTCTGGGCAGGTGTGCCTGGCTGGGTCAACACGGTCACGGCATAAGTCGCACCGCTCGCCACGGCTGTGGCAAAGGTGAATGCGCCATTTGCGCTAACCGACAGGTTGTCGCCGCCATTGTTGCGCAGTACCAGACCTGTGCCGGTCAAGCCGGTCACGTTGCCACCAACCGTATAGGTGTTGGTGGTGCAGCTAACTGCGACATTCGTAACGTTCGCCGCACCAATGGTGCCACTGCCATTGCTTACCGCGCAGGTTTGGGTCGGTGTGCCGGGCTGGGTGAACACCGTCACCGCGTAAGTGGCACCGCTCGCCACGGGTGCGGCAAAGGTGAATGTGCCGTTTGCGCTAACCGACAGATTGTCGCCGCCATTGTTGCGCAGTACCAAACCGGTGCCGGACAAGCCACTTACTGATCCGCCAACGGTAAAGCTGTTAGCGGAACACGTGATTGACACAGTGGTGATGTTCGCCGCACCGACAGTACCGTTGCCATTACTTACGGAACAAGTTTGGGTTGGACTGCTTGGCTGAGTAAACACGGTCACCGCATAAGTCGCACCACTCGCCACGGGTGTGGCAAAG
>JAYVAQ010000417.1:0-3210 GCA_043750875.1 Rhodanobacteraceae bacterium | reverse complement strand
TCAAGAAAAACCAGACCTCGATTGTTGAATCCATTTCTGCGGAAGATATTGGCAAGCTGCCCGACCAGTCCATTGCGGAATCGATTGCGCGCCTGCCAGGGCTTTCTGCGCAGCGGGTTGCTGGCCGCGCCCAGGTGATTAGCGTGCGTGGTTTATCGCCAGATTTCGCGACGACGTTGTTGAATGGCCGCGAGTTAGTCAGCACCGGCGACAATCGCAGTGTTGAATTCGATCAATATCCTTCTGAATTAATTAGCGGCGTAACCATTTATAAGACGCCCGATTCGGGCATTGTCGGCCAAGGCTTGTCCGGCACCATCGACATGCGCACAGTGCGCCCGCTGGACATAAAAGAATCGGTTCTAGTGGTCGGCGTACGCGGCCAGGACAATTCTTTGGGTAGTGCTGCGAATGCGAGTGGCACAGGCAACCGCGTAAACTTGAGCTTCATCGGCAAGTCTGACAGCGGCGACTTTGGTTATGCCTTAGGAATTGCTCGCTCTGACACGCCGATTCAAGAAAATCAAGTAGGTTTGTACGAGCCTTGGAATGCAATCGGCGCGGGAAATCGCCCCGGTGTGGCGGCGGGCACTTTCTATTCGGACGGCATCAAGGCCTTGCGGCGCACCGGTTACACCGAGCGCACCGGAGTTTTGGGCACGCTTCAATTGCGTGGCAGCGACTCTTGGATGAGTACGCTGGACCTTTTTTACACGACGTCTGATCAAGAAGACACCGCGAATCAGTTTGAAGTAAACCTAGGTGATTACAACGGCGGGTTCACCCGCTTGAGTGTCACTAATCCGGTTGTTAACGCTAACGGTACTTTTGTCGGTGGCACCGCAAACAATGTTTATCCGCTGGTACGTGGGATTTATAACAAGCGCGAAGACACGATCAAGGCGGTCGGTTGGACTAACGAGTTCTTTTTGGGCGATATCACCCTGACTGCCGACATTAACTGGTCCAGGGCTAATCGCGACGAATTAAGCCTTGAGAATAATACCCAACGGCGTGTTCCAACCCCGCAGTTGGATTCTGTCAATCTATTGTTCCGCAGCAACGGTTTCTCGCAGTTCACCCCGGGTCGCAATTACTCGAATCCGGCCGACTTGTTCCTGGACAACACCATTTATGGTTCGGGCTATGGCAAAGTGCCTAGTGTTGAAGACGAGCTGACCGGCATCAAGTTGCTTGCCAACATTCCCGCGCCTGAGTTTTTCAGTGCTTTCACGACGTTCGATGTCGGTGTGAATCGCGCTGAACGTGATAAATCCAAGCGCCAACCTGAGGGCAATATCGACCTAGGGGCGCAAGGTCCAACCGCAATTGGTAGTCAGTTCCAGTACGGGTTGGTCGACTTGAGTTTTGCCGGCCTGAACTTGTCGATTCCATCGTGGAATGTGCCCGGCGCAGTCGCGCAATATATGCGGTTTAACCCGCGCGACGACTTGGACTACTTAATTCCAAAGGCTTGGGATGTCAACGAAGTGATCACCTCTGGTTGGTTGCGCGCAAACATCGATACAACGTGGGGTGATGTGCCGGTACGCGGCAACGTGGGCATCCAAGCGCAGCACGTCGATCAATCCTCCGAGGCGAATTACTTTGATCGCACTCGACCGGTTGGCCAACAAGTACTACCGATTGGCGGCGGCACCACCTACACCGATATTCTACCTAGCCTAAACTTGTCGTTTGAAGTTGCCAACAATCAGCAGGTGCGCGTGGCAATGGCGCGCCAAGTCGCACGCCCACGCGTTGACCAATTGCGCGCAGCGCTGGAGTTTGGCGTCAACACCGCAACTGGCGAACCGGGGGGTGGCGGCGGTAATCCTTTGCTCAACCCATGGATTGCGAATGCGTACGACTTGTCTTGGGAACGCTACTTCGATGGCAATAAAGGCTATGTCGCAGCCGCAATATTCCACAAAGATCTGAAGTCATACATTTACACCCAGACGCGCAGTGGTTTTGACTTCCAGGGTCTGCTCGCTGGCTATGTACCGCAGCCAGGTACACCAGCTGTGCAGCGATTTGGCAATTTTACCTCCCCAGTTAATGGTGAAGGTGGCTCGCTCAGTGGTCTTGAGCTCACCGCCTCGGTGCCGTTAGAAATGATCTCTGACTCATTGACTGGTTTTGGTGTGGTGGCGAACGCCAGCTTCTACGAAAGCAGCATCAAAATTCGTGACCCAGAAAGCGCCTCAAGCGTTGGCGGCGGTGACATCGACTTGCCTGGGCTGTCGGATCGCGTTTTGAACCTGACCGCTTATTACGAAAACAATGGCTTCGAAGCACGGGTAAGTCAGCGTCGTCGCTCTGACTTTATCGGCGAAATTGGCAATTTCAATGGCAGCCGAACCTTGCGTTATGTTGTTGGTGAAAGCATCACTGATGCGCAAGTTAGCTATGCCTTCAAGGGCCGTTTGGAAGGTTTGAGTGTGCTCTTACAAGCTAGCAACTTGACTGACGAGGCTTATCGCACCTACGCCGGCACCAAGGATCGTCCGCTGGAATACATAGAGTGGGGCCGCACCTACTTGCTGGGTATTAGCTACAAGCTTTAATAGCTATTTATTCGTCATAACCAAAAAAACCGCCGATGGCAGCATCGGCGGTTTTTTGTTGGTGCCCATCCCTCGGTTGAATCCGACTCAAGGTTGATTTTACTGGCCAGCGTTTTTAATCCGCCGCATTTTCGTTTTTAAAAGGTTAGCGTCGATTTGCCGTGATTTGCATTAGACTTTAGCAAACGTCGACGGTCCGCCGCATGATTTCGATAGCAGCCAAATGGCAAGTATGGAAATGCTGGAACCACACAGTGTGGCTGTTAGTAGCATTGCTTGTGCTCTCCGATGCGGGGTTTTCCGCGCAAGATAAAATTTATGTTGAACGCTATCAAATTCAGCCTACGCAAAAGTTGAGTTCAGAATTACTGCAAACGCTGGCTCACTCTAAGGCCGGGTTCGTGGAAGTTTCCGCCGCTAAAATGCAGGTCACTCGCGGCAAGTTGGTACTTTGGCGATTGCGTATTGATGCGCCGGATTCGGATGTAACCTTGCCGCGTGATGCACAGACTGCGGACAGAATTTTGGCAATTAGTAATAGTTTTGATCGCGATGTTCTGCTATATCTCCCGCCAAACTATGCGGCTAAAAACCATAATTTATATGATACGGCGACGCCGACCGAGCACTCGAGATTCAC
>JAYVAQ010000416.1:0-7044 GCA_043750875.1 Rhodanobacteraceae bacterium | reverse complement strand
CGCACTCCCACAAGGGGATAATATTTCGCTGCGAAATGGGCGACGACTGCCGGTATTTCGCGGTTTGGACTCGGTATGCCAAGATTGCTAAGGGGTTGTAATCTAGTAGGTGATCGATTAGACCTTTAGGCAACCCGAGCGACCACAGTACATTTTCGTTCATGGTCCAAGTTTCAATTCTGCCGACATGCGCCGCAAAAACCGATACTAACGCGACTTACCCACCACGTGGCTCCGGCCCATCTTCTGTAGTCCAACTAATTTCGCTTTTTTGCTTGTTAGAAAGCGAAAGCAACTCGCCTTGGGTTTTAGTAAGCACGGCGCCTGCCATGAGTGCATTTGTAAAATCGCAACTCTCAAACGAAGACAGGCGCATGTCGGCGTTCTTCAAATTTGCTGATACAAACTTAACGCGAAGGAACGCGGACGCACGCAGATCGCTGCTAGCTAAAACGGCCTCAGTGAAATCAACGTCAGTAAAATCGTTCCAGCACAGATTGGATTCGGTGAAATCAGTGTTCTGAAACAAGGCATCGTTGATCTCACATCGCCCAAAAAATGTTCGTGGCAGATTGAGATTGCTCAAGTCGTCGCCTTCCCCGACAAACGTACGAAAGAAACTGACACCGAGCGGAGCTTCATCGTCAGATTGAGGCAAATGTTCTGGAATTGGCGGAATGTCGCCAGCGGCTAGATAGTTACCCTGTAATCGGAGGCAAGAATCTACATAACTCAGTCGAGGTGCTGGCATGTTTTTTCGCTGTAGTTGGTCAACGCCGAAATTTCATGAATTGGATCCTGCGAAACTGATTGAATTGGGGCCATAGACGCTTAGTTGGGCCGCGAAAACCAACTAGCAGCATTTGAAATTCAGTTTGCGCTGAGACGCGGCGCACTCGCGAAGACAAAGATTGATGAGGCTTTGGTAAGGAATGCCTACATCTTCGGAGATGGATTTGAAGTATGTGATCGACGCTTCGTCTAACCGAATCGTAATCTGCCTTTTGAGTTGTGCTGCGTAGGAATTCTTCCGTGCCGACTAGAAATCGCATTCTTTGCGCATAAGTGACGACTGCGGAACCGTTGCCTATAGATTCCTCGGATCGACAAGCGACTCGATACCTTCTTCGCGAATCGTCTTTAGCGCCTCTTCCAACGCCGCAAGGTCAGTTGGGAATAGGTCATCCCAAACCACGGAGTGATTAGTGGTATCAACCGCCTCGAGCGTCCAATCAGTACCGGGCTCACGATAGATATCGAGGCGAATAGTGTGGCCTTTGTCAGTGATTGCTTGGCTCAGAGGCGACATGATGAGTTGGTAATCGTGATCCATATAGTTCCTACCCTTAGATGTATTTTTTCTGTTGCACAACATTGAATTCGGCGCCGCCTCGCAATATTTAATGCGGCCCTATTTCTTCCATGTAGCCCGCTTCACGTTGATGCCGCAACGCCAAGATAAGAACGGTGTCATGTCTATGTTCGCAAGTATACAAAGCCAAATAGCCTGACTTTCCGCGAGAAATGACCAATTCTCTAAAACCTTGCTCAACTGGACGCCCCATCAGCGGATGGTTTTCCAGGATTTGAACCGCCTCTGTAATCAGTTTTACTGTCTTTGCAGCTTCAATTGGGTTTTCATCGAAAAGAAAATCTGTAAGCCGCTCAAGGATGGCAAGCGCGCCCAGCGAACAGATTATTAGCGCCAAGATTTGGCGCTAGGTCTAGCAGGGGTTTTGCCTTGTGTCCGCGCTAACAGATAAGCCTTAACTTCAACGGCGGCGTAACCGCTACCCGATTTCAGAGCGTCTTCCCTAGCAGTTACTGCTTCCGCGATGAACTGCGCACGCTTATCAGCCGCCGTTGCCATAACCTTTATCGCGTCCACCATGAACGCGTGGGGCGATACACCCTGCTGCTGGGCAACGGCTATTGCTAGCCGCTTGACGTCATCTGGGATTTTCAAAGAGGTGGTTGACGTGATGTTGCCTTTACATTGGCACTACAAAGGTAACACCGACTAAGCGCCCTGGCGACCGTACGTTTGTAGTTAGCACCGTAGTGGGCTTCGCCCATTTTTTTACCCGATGAAACTTGCACAACGTCATCCCGGCTGCGCTGAGGAACCATGAGACCTGCGAAGCAGGATTTCAAAGCGTGCAGTAAAGTTAAATTTGCATTTTTTCGCCTCACCGATCCATGGACCCCGGCGTGCGCCGGGGTGACAGCTTTGTTATCGTGACAAGGTGTGCGGCTTTGAATTTTCTTCAAAGGCCGACATGCGAGATATCCAAGCCCGATTAAACCCGTCCTGGCGCCGCCCTCTTGCCAAAGTGGTAAGCAACTACGGCGTTCGCGTGGCCATGCCCCATGCCGTGCTCGGCCTTTAGGTAGTTCACCATTTCCATATGCTTAAGAGTGCTATTTTCATCAATAAGCGTAAACCAGAGACTCATTGGCTTTTCGTATTTTTTCTCAATGGACGGAAAATATGAGGCTGGGCCTTTTACCTTTGAGTCAGTGCTCATTCTGGTGCTCCATTGCAAGTGATCGCCGAGTGGCGGGGTGATGGACGAACGCAACTGCAAATCCTTGTCGCCAGCGGCCGAAAGCCAGCGCTTGGCGGCTGCCTAGGTGTCATATTCGCCGTCCCACGGCGGCGAAAAGGCCATGTAATCTCCAGGCTGCACGGTCACCCAAGCGCCTAGTTCCTCATCATCTTCAGCTTCAAATATGAGACCAAATTGTTGGTCATATTTTTCGACGCAAAAGGGTGCGACGGCAATGTCCGCGAAGCGATATTTGCCGAGCGAGGCCAACCATGCTTCAGTCATTGTGTCGACTTGAGTTTGAGTTACCTCAATAAGTTGCTCGACGCGTGCCTCAGTCAAATGCCCAAACGCATCAAAGATATACAGCGCGATAAAGCTTCCTCCTGGCTTGCCCCCGAGTGCCGGCGCGAATGGGTGCGTCAGGAAAAATTGCGAGCCATCAGGCATCTTGCCAACGTATTCTGCCTCACGTTCATCGTGGTTTATGCGGACGAACCTCGGAGGCAACCCTTTCACATATTCGGGCACATTCGCCAATTCGCCCTCGATATATCCTTTGCGCCTTTTTGCTAGAACCTCCTTCTCAGCTGCCGATTTCGCGGCGTCAGTGGTTGAAAATGCGGTACGCGTTTCTCGGGGTTTTGCACCAAATCGGCCGTTGGTCGTGATGAGATCTGTGCCAAGCACATCTATGGTCCAGAACTTGTTTGACTGATCATCTTGTAGGAAGAATTCGCGTTTCATTTTTGCCTCAGATTTGCTTGGTGACAGTTGCTCGCCTCGAGCTTTTGTTCTGGGTTGGATCACTAAACCACAAATCACCTAAATTCATGCTATGAAAGAAAAACCAACGGAGCTCGGTCTAGTGCTGTTATGAACCCAAGTCCACGCCAGCTGGCCTTCGACGCGCTTGTGCGCCGATTGAGCCCTGAACTTTATCGCTTTGCCTATTGGCTTTGTAAAAGCCGCGCGCTGGCGCAGGATATTTTGCAGGAATGCTATTTGCGCGCCTGGCGTTCCTCGGAGGACTTGCGCGATGTCAACAGCGCCAAAGCCTGGATGATGACGATCCTGCGACGCGAATTTTTGCGCACCTTTGAGCGCAAGCAATTTGATCTAACTGATCTAGAGGATGTATCTATCGCCGATACCGTTTCCCCGAGCTTGGAGGCGCAGAGTGAGTCGAATTTATTGCGTCAAATGATTGGCAAATTGGAAGCGAAATATCGCGTGCCGCTGGTGCTGCAGGTCTTGGGCGGCTTAAGTGGTGCTGAAATTTCCGCTGAGCTGGGCATGCAAGAAGCCACCGTTAACACGCATTTATTTCGCGCCCGCGAACAGCTTAAAGCCATGGTCGATGCGCCTGCCGCCAGTGAATCGCAAAAAGAAAAAGTGAATCAACACAGCAACACCGTCAATATTGGAGCCGCCCGTGAACACCGCCGAATTTGAATTTCTTTTGGGTATGGACCCACGGCAGGCTGGGCGCAAAGCCGAAGCGAAAGCGCTGCAGCACAGCGGCGTGTGTGCCGATGCCGAGCTGCGTTTGGCACGCGCGTTGAAATTTGAGCATGTGCTTGAGCAAGCTTTTGAGATTGAAATGCCCGACGAGCTGCAGCCGAAACTGTTTTTGCTTGCTGATACAGCCGCTGCAGCGCCGACCGCTGCGCCTGCGGTTTCGCGTTCTGGCCGCTGGCTGGCGATTGCGGCAGGTGTTTCGATGTTCGCGATTGCGGCATTCGTAAGCTACCAAGGCAATGCGCAGCCGCAGAACGCACGGTTGGCGCAGCACTGCAACGAGCACATGACGCACGAACCGTTCGCGTTATCACGGCGTACGGTGGTGCCAAAAGATTTAGTTGAGCGCATGTTTGCGATGAACGGCTTTGCTACGCACGGCGCCGATGGCAACACCTTGACTGCCGCGTTGGGCGAGGTGAATTACCTATCGCCATGTACTGTGGATGGCAAAACCGCAATGCACTTGGTGGTGCAAACCGCGGATGGCCCCGTGACGGTGCTAGTGATGCCCAACGTCGCCAATGATGGCGCTAGCGAGGTACGAATCAACAGCGCGCTGGTGCGAATTTCGCCGCTGTCCAACGTGCAGAATTCGCTGGGTGCAATTGTGCTGGTGGCAGAATCGAGTGTGTCAGTAGACGCGGTCGAGGCGCGGTTTTTGAAGGCATTGGGTGCGGTTTGAAGAGTTGTTTCGGCTTTGCTACGCGAATCGTTAACGCTGCCAACGACATTGGACGCTAGCCGGAGTATCCTTCGCCGCATGAACATTTCCAAACATCTTTAAACCCATGGTCAATGCCGATCTTTTCTCCCGTCTGGTGCCACTGCATTCTTTGCTACACGGCGATCAGGGCACACTCGCGAAACAAAGCAGTGTATTGAGCTATCGTGCTGGCCAAGTCGCGTTTTCACGCGGTGAATTGGTGCGCAATCAGGCTTATTTGGTCAGCGGTGAAATCGAATTGCAGGGCGAAAGCAGCAATATGATCATGCGCGCCACTGGCGAAAACGCGCGTCACCCACTCGCTCCTGGCTCAAAGCGCACTGCAACCGCGCTGTGTTTAAAGCCGTCACAGATTCTTTTTGTGGATCGGGATTTACTGGATTTGCTGCTAACCTGGTCGCAAACCGGTGGTGCAAGTGTAAGAAATGATCTTGAAGCTTTGCCCGATGATGATTCGGCGGATGCTGATGACAGCAATGATTGGATGGCGTCGTTGCTGCAAAGCAAAGCGTTTTTACGCGTGCCGCCAGGAAATATCGCGCAGATTTTTGCCAGCATGGAAGCGGTCAGCTTCGATCCAGGCCAAACCATTATTCAACAAGGTACGCCAGGGGATTACTACTACGTCGTTACCGAAGGCCGAGTGCAAGTGGTGCTGCGTGATCGCGATGGCACCAGCGAAGAGGAACTTGCGCAGCTAGGCGTGGGCAAAGCATTCGGTGAGGAAGCGCTGGTATCTGGCGCGCCACGTAATGCCAGCGTACGCGCCCTGACACGTTGCACGCTGATGCGGTTGTCTAGCGCCGCGTTTTTGCGACTTCTGCGCGCACCGTTGTTGCAGGAAATCTCACTCGCGGATCGCAGTGCTAAGCAGCAATTGATCGATGTGCGCTTGAGTGAAGAGTTTGCGCATGGGCATTTACCCGGCGCGATTAATTTACCGCTGGCGCGTGTACGCGAAGGCGCAAAAGCGCTCGATCCGAACGGCGAATACGTCGTTTATTGTGATACTGGCAGGCGTAGTGCCTCCGCCACTTTCTTGCTTACCGAGCGCGGACTAAATGCCAAAGTGATCCGTGGCGGTGTTGCGATCGAAGAATTAACGCTGGACCACGCTGAGTAGGAGCAAGCTTTGTCACAGGCGTATTTAATTGGCGTCATTGTCCGGCTGTTTTCGGTCTATTTGTTTATATCAACCCTGCGCAGCGTAACGACTATGTTCGTACAAAACCCGGCGCTGGAGCTGAATCGCTGGACGGCCATTGGCCTGTCGACCCCTTTGCTTGCTGCGCTATTGATGTGGTTTTTTAATCTCGCCATTGCTAAGCGGCTTTTTTATGGCGGCGCGCACGAGCGCACGCTGGAGCTCACAGGCGTAGTGCACTTAGAACAAGCGTTGTTTTCCACCGCTGGCCTGTGGCTCGTTTGTTTGAGCCTCGTTGATTGCACCTATTGGCTGATATTTTTAAGTATGGTGAATTCAGAGCATTGGCAAGCCTACTACATCAACAGACCCGAATACTTAGCGAGCATGATGGCTTCATGTATACAAGTTTTGCTGGGTATTTTTCTACTGTTCCGCGCCAAAGGGCTAATCAAACTTATTGCGCGTTTTCGCGGATGAGTTTTTTAGTGTTGTATTTGGTTTGGTCAAGAATCTCAATGGCGATCCAACCAGCCTAAATTGCTGACTTTTGATCGCCGCATACACAACTTGTGCGAACGTGCGGGCATGCTTTGCGATTTGCTTGGTCAACGCCGGTGGCGCAAAAAACATCGTTGACATCCAGAACAAATTCGCGCAACAGTACCGTTATCAGTATCGAAAAGGATCTGGTGATGAATATCATTACCATAGCTGAAATAAAGCGCGGTGGTATGGCAGCACTGAACGCTTCGCTAAATATGCCGCAACAGGGCGGCATAGCGATGATTATGAAGCGCAATCGCCCCGCTGCTATCGTGCTGACGCCGCTGGCATACGAAGCACTTTTACGGGGCGCTGATGCGTTGAAACCCAGCAGCGCGCTCGAGTGGTTGTTGTCGCCTTCCACTAACGACACTGGGCTGGACACTGGGCTGGACACTGGGCTGGACGCGGCTAAGATGGCACAACGGCTAGAAGATTTGCGTTCCGAGTGGTCAGAGCGGTGATTGCATTTTTAGATAGCAACGCCGTCCACGTAATCCTGGATGGTGCCCGCAGCTAGCGGATGGAGTGGCACATAGCGAATCTTCGCACCCTTG
>JAYVAQ010000415.1:0-2098 GCA_043750875.1 Rhodanobacteraceae bacterium | reverse complement strand
AAACTGCGCGTTGATTTCTGCGCCTGGCTGGCTATCAGCTCGTCGAATTTTATTTGCCAATGCCGCTGGGTAATAGGTGTTGCTAAACGGTGCATTGCTAAAATTTTGATACAGCGCGGCAGTACCGGCACCGCCTAAAACGCCGCCACTGCTTGTGCAAGGGGATAAATCATCAAAATTTGCCGCGATTTGTGTGGTAATCGTGCTGTCCAAAAATTGGCCCCATATTTGGGCGGCTCGATTAAAAACATTCAGCCTCTGCCCGCCTAAGGTTGTGGCGCTATTGCCGCCTTCGCTGGTACGCACAGCGGTGCTGTTGAAGCCTTCGCCAGCGCCATCGCCATTCAAAATGCTGATGCTGGCACTCAGTGGTGCGGCAGGGGCCGCAGACGCCTCTGCGATCATGGCACTTATGCGCGCGAATTCTTGCTCGCTCATGCCGTGCCGCGCCGCAACACCCGGCAAGCTTGTTATCGGCGATTTGGACAGCGTACGTCCTAAAAATGCCTCGGCTTCAACCACAGAGCCCACACACATCGCACTCAGATCGCCTTCTGGACTTTGTTTAGCCATCGTCAAATGCTGTGCTTTGCCATGTAAATCAAGCCTGCCCTCACCGTTTGGCAACTTGATTTCAGCGCCCAATGCTTGCCGCGTGGTGCGCGCTGCAATCAACTCAGCCAGCGCCGCGTCATTTGTATCAGCAGTCGCCGACTGCAAGCTTGCCCAAAAAATTAGCAGGCCAAGTGAAAGCGCCAAACGCATCATGGTTATTCCAATCAACAATGGCTTATTGTGGCCACTCCGAAGCAGCACGCCAAGCTAAATTTATGCGATCAAAGTTGTTAAACCTAAAAACCGCAGTTGACCGCTACCTAACTCCGTTAAAGCTATGAATACGTTGAAAATTTTTAGTGTTTCGAAGTTCACCTTGTGGGTGAAGATCGCTACGAGCAAAATTGCACACTTTTTTGACGCTCCAGCATCGTTGTTTCGTCGTTGCAGGCAATGAGCATGCTGCCGAGTCCGGCCTTGCTGGAACGCCAAAACATGTTGGCTAAATGCGGGGAACCCTTTTGCCCGTCCAACTGAGGTTTCTAGGTTAAATGTCTGAGTTCGAGTTAATTCGTGAAATTGCCCGGCGCATTAAACCGCGCGCAGACGTGTTGCTAGGGATAGGCGATGATTGCGCAATTTTGGCACCGCCCAAAGGCAAGCGCCTAGCGTTAAGCACCGACACGCTGGTCGCCGATGTGCATTTTTTCGCGCACACTGAGCCTTATTTGATTGGCTACAAAGCGCTTGCGGTCAATTTGAGTGATTTGGCAGCTATGGGTGCGAAGCCGCTGTGGTACAGCATGGCGGTGACGCTGCCGGATAGCGATGTTAATTTCGCATTGGAGCTCACGCGCGGAATGCATACGCTGAGCGTCGAACATGATGTCGCCCTGATCGGCGGGGACACAACGCACGGCCCGCTGTCGATCACGATCACCGTCATTGGCTCATTGGATCCGGGCGTGGGCAGTGCCAGCCTGGCATTGAAGCGCTCGGGCGCGCAAATTGGCGACGGCGTTTATGTTTCTGGCACCTTGGGCGACGCGGCTGGCGCGCTCAAGCTGCGAGCGGTCAAAAAGACTGAACCGCTATGGCTGGCGCAGCGTTTGGATCAACCTACTCCGCGCGTGGCTTTAGGTTTGGCCTTGCACGGCATTGCCAACAGCGCGATTGATGTTTCTGATGGCCTAGTCGCGGATCTGGGCCATATTTGCCAACAAAGCGGCTGTAGCGCTGTGCTATATGCGGATCGTTTACCGATTTCGCACGAGCTGGTGATTGCGCACGGATTGGCAGATGCTTGGCAATGCGCATTGGGGGGCGGTGATGACTACGAACTACTTTTTACTGCAGCGCCAAAACATGAAGCGGCGCTAGCAAAGCTGGCAAATGCACAAGCGTTGGCAATTACCCGCATCGGCACGATTGGCGCGCGACACGCGAGTGCGGATCTGGTACATGTTTTAGACGCCAATGGCGTGCCCGTTAAAATTTCACGGCGTGGCTATCAACACTTTGCCGTTTAACATTTGCATAAGCA
>JAYVAQ010000414.1:0-2023 GCA_043750875.1 Rhodanobacteraceae bacterium | reverse complement strand
GACGGCTGATAGGAATGCCGCACCGCCAGCCTCGCTGGCGTGGTCGATCTGGGGTCTGGGTGCAGCGCTGCATTTCATCGGATTTTATCAGCGTGTCGCGCCCGCGGTTATCACCACTGAATTGTCGCAAACGTTCGCGTTAACAGCCGCTGCGCTGGGCAATCTTTCCGCGTTTTATTTTTATAGTTATGTCGCGATGCAAATCCCGACCGGCATTTTGGCGGATCGTTACGGGCCACGCGTGCTGCTTACTGTGGGTGGATTTGTTGCCGCCGTAGGCACGGCTGTATTTGCGATGGCGACCGATGTGATGTGGGCAAATATGGGGCGGCTGTTAATTGGCGGCTCAGTCGGTGTGGCGTTTGTGGCGATGCTGAAAATCGCGAGCCACTGGATGCCTGCGCGGCAGTTTGCTATGACGTCCGGCGTGGCGCTTGTGGTGGGTGTATTCGGCGCGGTGTTCGCGGGTGCGCCGCTGCGATTATTGGTGAATGAATTCGGCTGGCGCAATGTGATGTGGGCGAGCGCGGCCGTCACGGTATTGGTCGCGATTATCACGTGGCTGCTGGTGCGCGACGATCCGACGGAACGCAATTTTAAAAGCTACGCGCCGGGTAAAACGACACACGCCGAAACTAAAGTATTCGATGGCTTAAAAGAAGTGCTGCGTTATCGCAATGTGGTGCTGATGTTTTTTATTCCCGGTGCGGCATCGTCAATTGTGCTCACCTTCGCGGGGCTGTGGGGCGTGCCGTTTTTAACCACGCATTACGGCTTGTCGCAAACCAATGCCGCCGGTTTATGCTCCACCATGTTGGTGTCGTGGGCGATTGGCAGTCTGGTTTTTGGCGCGGTGTCGGATCGTGTCAAGCGCCGGAAATCGATCTACATCGGCGGGCTGACGATTGCGCTATGTTTGTGGGCCGCGTTAATTTATACACCGCGCATGCCCTATTTTTGGCTGGTGGTTTTGATTGCGGCGACCGGCTTTTTTGCGAGCTGCTTTATTGTCAGTTTTGCATTCGCAAAAGAATCCGTGCCTGCGCGATTGGCCGGCACAGTCTCGGGCGTGGCGAACATGGGCGTGATTCAGGGGCCGATGTACATGCAGCCGCTGGTGGGCGTGATCCTGGATCGCTACTGGCAGGGCGCGATGGCGGACGGCAAGCGCGTCTTCGATCTCGCGTCGTATCAGCAGGGCTTTTCGATGATTTTGCTGTGGGGTGTAATTGCACTGGTGTTGCTATGCTTTACCCGCGAGACGTATTGCCAGCAAGCTGAATAATCAACGTATTGAAGCGGGCTGGTTTTTCTGCATTTTCTGCACCTCGTCCGCTAAAAATATCTCAGCAATTGCAAATGCGGGCGCGTGTAATTTCATCACGCCCTCAGAATCGAGATTCATGAGTATGGACACCACCACTTTTTGCTCGGGAAATAGCACTAGAAATGAGGTGCCACCAACGGCCAAGCCGCCATGATGGACAGTAGTTACTGTGACGGAGTCGCCGAACATTTTGCGCGGTTGATTGCGCCAACCAAGCGCATATTTTTGCGCATTAACAGCACCGTCACTGAGCTTTTGCGGTGTGAATAGCTGATCGCGGATGTCAGCGCGCAGATAGCGCCCGCTCACGAGTGCATTGCCCATGCGCACTAAGTCGCTCGGCGTAGAAACGATGCCGCCAGCTGCCCATTTATTGCTGTTGTTGACCTTGTAGGCCGGTTTGTAGGCGTTGCCCTTGACGTGATAGGGCTGTACACGGCCGATAACGTCTCGGTCGCTGTAGTCCAACGACGTGTTGCGCATCTCGAGCGGCGTCAATAAAGTCTCTGCCAAAAAATCCGCGAATGGCTTGCCGCTGGCGCCTTCGGCAACGGCACCAGCAACATTGAAACCGGGGCTGGTGTATTTGAATCGCGTGTCCGGCGCGGCTTCAAGTTGATCGTGGGCCAGTGCTGCCAAGCTGTCCTCGACGTTGGCAAATTGTCTTGTGCTGCTGTACTCCCAAATCGGAAAACA
>JAYVAQ010000413.1:0-2148 GCA_043750875.1 Rhodanobacteraceae bacterium | reverse complement strand
TGGATTCAACAATGCCAATTTGCATCTCGCACAATGGCGCATATGCCGCGCCAGCGCGCAGGATGTGCTCTGCAACACTCGCACTATCACGCAACGCTTGCCGTGGCGTGCGCATACGCTCATGGCCGAGCAGCTGCGCAGACTCCAGATTCGTGTGTCGTACCAACACGACTGATTGCGGCCCCAATTGTGCGACGAACGCATACTTCTCTTCCAGCCAGTCCCATTGGGAACCCGTTTTTACAGGCAGGTGGGTGGCCAAAAGACAATCTTGGCTGCGCCCATTGAGCACCGAAAGCTGAATCAAAAATAGCGCAGCCGACGCGCGCGGTTGCGGTGGTAAATCGTCGTGAGCCGCGTTTTCAAGAAATTCCATTAGCGCAACGCGATTTGGCAACCCCGTCGTCGCATCATGGCGCGCCAGATAATATTCCCGTTCCTCGGCCTGCTGCGCCTCACGCTCCATGCTCTCCGACACCCGCGCAAGCAGGCGATTGTGTGCCTCAATCAAATCACTCAGCTCGTCTCGTTTTCGCCTAGTCACTTCCGGCAAAATCGATTTCACCGCATCTTTTGGAGCTTGTCCCGCGGCGATGGCGGATTCACGAAGTTGCAGCATCGGTTTGAGTAGTGAGCGATACAGCACGATCATGGTTCCGCCGGTGACCACGAAAACGATCACTAAAATCAGCCCGCCAATGCGCAATAAATAATGTAGCAATTCTTTATTCAGATGGCTGTCATCAACAAACGCCGTGACGACTAAATCGCTGCGCCCCAGACTTATCCACGAGATCGATAAGATATTGGCGGGAAGCGAAACGACCCCAGGACTCGCCGTCGCTACCGCGGGCGTGTCAGACGCGACGACGTGCGGAATACTGCCCGCACGCGCCACCTCTCTACCGTCCGCTGTAGTGACCACTAAACCATTGAGGCGACCAGCCCCCACCAGCGTGGCCAGATCGCGCACCAGCGGGCCGCCGCCCGACAAGCCCAGCCCCAGCATCAGCGCCGCATCGACAGTTGATTGTGTACGCGCGGCGAGGCGCTCAATCTCTACCTGCTTAAAACGCTGCGCCGACGGAATCAGCAGCGCGCTTTCGACAATAAAAATCAGCGCAAATACCGCGAGCGTAATCCGCCAGCACAGACGACACTTCATTAATTGTTCGGGAAACGAAATGGACATTGCAAAGGACTGCGCCACGAAGTTAACGATCAATCACCGAAGTGAAACAGGGTGATCACGAGTGCTATACATTTATACGCAAACCATTTTGTTTAGATGTGAACCAAACGACAAATAACCGTTAATTATTGTAAACCCTAGCATTGACGGGCTTTTTCAAAGAAAAATGCCTGAAAATACCCGCCAATGCTAGCCTTTCAATTCCAATCGTCCTTGAACGCATTCCCGCACTGGCACATTCATCGCGCGCTCATTTGCCGCGCATCACGCAATTCAAGTTGACACGCTTTCCACGAATCCACTATTGTTCGTTCGCGGCTGCATGCCTCAAGTTGGCACGTTCGTGAATTGAGTTTCAACACGCACGTCCTCTTCGGGGTTACCCCGAGGCATAGTTTTAAGTTGGCATTTCGTTGCATGATCGTCCTAGCGGCAAACCGCTAACTCGATCATGCTTCACCAGTCTGGTTGGGGCATGTGGTCGCACTCATTCAAACAATCAAATGACACCCAAAAACGCCGTAGCGCTTTGTCTGGCAGATTCGTTTTTAGCAGGGTCGCTGGACGCGGAATCAATCCTCGCGCGGGGCTTGCATGCAATTGGCGCGGACAATGTGAAGCAGGCACCGTGGCTGTCGCGCTTGGTTGGAAAAATTAAACTGCGCTATGGCCGCAGTTTAAAAATCACCTCTCGCGTCGCCCTTGCACATTGGATCGCGAACAGCACCAGTTTTGGCAACGCGTGGGCAACGGCAGCGAAATCAGTTTCGATTCGCCATTATTTTTTGGGCTCGCCCGAGATGCGTCCGCGCCCCGCGGTCTTGAGCAGACATCGCTTACCCAAACTCGCCACCTGTGGCGATCTGGCGCACTGGCTTGGCGTGCCACTCGCACAGCTTGATTGGTTCACCGGCGCGATTGCAAAATCGCGTCAACCTGCGGCGGGACCGCTCGCG
>JAYVAQ010000412.1:0-6948 GCA_043750875.1 Rhodanobacteraceae bacterium | reverse complement strand
AAAATCTCCTCAACTCAAAGGAAATAGTGTTTTACACATTCACTCAAATAGGTACCGTGGGTATGGGCGAAGGCTTACACTCTATATATTTATTGCATTTTTTCTTTGTATTTAACACAGCCAAAATATTCCACGAAAACATAGTCTCAATTGACAACTTTTACTTGTGTTGCTTTTTCGCATTAATGACATTTTTAATGATGGTGCCGCTGGGCTACTTGAGCTTTCGTTTTATTGAGGCACCATTTTTAAAACTTAGAAAAAACTACATTAGAGAAATATAGCAGGCTAAGCTAATATTGCCATTGCTAATCAAAGTCCGCAGGATTTAATGAAGCGCAGGTTAATGAAAAGCTAAGAAAGTAATAACTTTAGCGCTATCAGAGCCGATCTCCAGCGTCTATCAATAGTGTGGCGAACGACGCGGCGCAATACCATAACACGCTTTGCGCTAGTGATTTTTAATCTTTGCATCATGCTTATATCCGCGCCATGATTACGAATATTCTCGCTCACAACCGTTCTATATTGCTGCAAGTCTCGGCTGAGTAAGAAATTACTCGCGGATGCTTGCTCGATGTGCAATCGAATTTGAACTAATTTTTTCTCAAAATAAATACAACGTTCTTTTCGAACTAATCTAAGTATCCATTCCCAATCTGCGGCATGAGAAAGTTCCGATCTAAAGAGCTCTCGTTTCATATACTCAGTGCGGCTAAACGCACCACTAATAATCCAAATGCATCCAGCTTGCAAAATATGTTGCCAAGGTTCGATTCCGGGAGAAATTTCTTCGACGCGATTTGTATCTAGTCCATCTTGAACCATAGTTCCGAAAGCATCAATATTTTGGCTTGCTGACCAGTAGGTTTGACTGTCGTTTAGACGATCTGCAAGATTGACGAACGACTCTAAGTGTAATGGCAGCAATAGATCATCTTGCATTAGTATCACGATGAATTCGTTTTCAATATTTTTTAGACTATGATTTATGCTTCCATAAAGCCCCATGTTTTTTGGGTTTAAAGAAACACTAATTCGGGAATCTTGTTCGGCGTATCCTTTTGCGATATTTATAGTTTGATCCTGACTACCGTCATCCGCGATTATCATCTGCCATTTTTTAAATGTCTGTGATAGCACGCTGGCAACTGCGAAATTCAAGTATTTTTCGCCATTATAGGTTGGAATAAGAATACAAACCCTGTTGTTCATATCTTGAACTAAATTGTCAGGCATGCTTTCTTCCAACCATAAAAACGACACAAGCAAACAGACGCGGCATTTTTCGCGTAAAAAATTCTGCCAAATTATTTATCAGTCTTTGCCCAAATATTAAAGCAATCCAACGCTGCGCCGGAATCATTCCAGTTTCGGCTGCCCCCACATGACTTACTGAAAAACCTGCATCTATGAGTAAATCTCGCCAACTATCTAGAGTAAAAAACCGCAGATGCGTTTCGTCCATAATTCCAGTTTTCTCATAGCGCCACAAACCTCGGAGTAGTGCTAAACGAACCCACCAATAGGCTACGTTTGGGCCTGTGACCACTAATATCCCGTTGGGTGTTAATTTGCTTTTCAAGGCAACCAAGCATTCACGTGGATTTTTTAAATGTTCTAGTACATCCATTGCCAAAATTATTTCAAATTGGCCGTCTATTTTTTCAATTGCTTTTGTATCATCCAAATCGCACGATATAACCGCTACCCCGCGTTCTCGAGCTAAATTCGCGTACAAGTCAACATTTTCAACACCTGTTACTTTCGCGCCCAAAAAATTCAGCGCTTGACCGAAATAACCGTCTGCACAACCTAGCTCCAGGACACGATCATTTGGCTTTACAAATTTTGCTACTGACTTGTATTTTCCTTCTAGACCCCCAACAAATGAGCGCGAGTAAATCAATTCAGATGATTCAGTAACATTAGAAGTCATTATTGTCCGATTTTTTATTTAATACTTTTTAAAGGCATGCTTATTAAAATTAATTCCTAGTGAAAAAATTTCAAATTAATCTTCCCGCGTCACCTTCAAAACCTCATCAATACTGGTAATTCCGCGCGCCGCTTTTAGCCAGCCGTCACTCAAAATACTCGGCGAAAACTGACGCGCATGACGTTCAAGTTCAGATTCGGCGGCGCTGCTGTGTATTAGTTCGCGCATAGTTTCATCGATGCCTACTAACTCATAAATTCCGGTCCGACCTTTGTAGCCGCCACGCCGAGCTGCCGCAGCGGCGTTCGGGCGAAATAGCTCCACAGCTTCGGTTTGACCGAATATTTTCAGCTCGCGCGCATCGCTGAAATAGCTTTCCCGACTCAGCGGGTCAAGTACGCGCACTAGACGCTGCGCGAGTACGCCCAGTAAGGAGGAGCTCAGTAAAAACGGCTCCACGCCCATATCGCGCAAGCGTGTGACCGCACCTACCGCCGAATTAGTATGCAAGGTAGAAAGCACCAAGTGCCCGGTCAAAGAGGCCTGGATCGCGATTTGTGCGGTTTCAATATCGCGAATTTCACCGACCATCACCACGTCTGGATCCTGACGCAAAATCGCGCGCAGGCCGCGTGCGAAACTCATATCAACCTTGGTGTTGACCTGGGTTTGACCGATACCGTCGATGTAGTACTCGATTGGATCTTCTACCGTCAAAATATTGCGCGTGGAATCATTTAAACGTAGCAGGCTTGCGTAGAGCGTCGTAGTTTTGCCTGATCCCGTCGGCCCAGTCACCAGGAAAATTCCGTGCGGCCGGTGGATTAAGTCATCAATGCGCTGCAGGCCAGCGTCTTCCATGCCCAAATCCCGCAGATCCAGCCGCCCCGCTTGTTTATCCAATAAGCGCAGCACGATGCGTTCGCCGTGGCCGGAGGGAATGGTTGATACCCGAACATCTACCGGACGCCCGGCAATTTTGAGCGAAATCCGGCCGTCTTGCGGCAACCGGCGCTCGGCAATGTCTAGCTTGGCCATCACCTTAATTCGGCTGGCTACCGGTGCGGCAATGCCTTTTTGTGGTGCCAGCACTTCTTTCAGCACGCCATCGACGCGAAAACGAATGACCACGCGGTTCTCGAACGGCTCAATGTGGATGTCGGAGGCGTTTTCCTTGACCGCTTCAGTGAGCAAGGCGTTGAGCAGCCGAATAATCGGCGCATCGTCTGCTGCCTCCATCAAATCTGTGGGCTCCGGCAACTCATCTGCCAATTTGCGTAAATCCAGACTTTGATCGATATCGGCTGCCGCTGCTTTCGAGGTTTCGGAGCCGTGTTCGTATAGTTCGCGCAGTCGTGCATCAAACGCGTCCGAGTTAAGTTCTTCCAACTTTATTGGTGCACCCAAATAACGCCGCAACTCGGTAATCGTCGAAATCTTAACGTCGGGGCGATGGATCACCTGCGCGTGTCCGCTCGGCAGCCAACCCGCTAATGTCGCGCCATGGCGGCGCGCAAAACTAAACGGTGGTGCGGCGATTTGTTGGGTGGACATGGGCGACTCAATTTTGCTGCAGAATGTTTCAAGTTTAGCGGGTTCGTCCGCTGCAGTGCGATGCAGCTGTTGCAACTGGGTACTGGGGGCTTTAGGCTAAATCAGGCTTAAATTCCGCGCCGCATCCAATAGCGAATATGCCCAGGCGGCATATTTGCTAACTCGCCAAACACGCTAAAGCCCTGCTTTTCATAAAAGCCGCGCGCCTGAAAATCGAAAGTATCCAACATTGCGCCGATGCAGCCGCGCGCACGCGCAATCTCGATCGCGCGCTGCACCAGTTCCCGCCCAAGCCCGGAATGGCGCTGCTCAGCTTCCACGAACAATATGTCGATGTTCAACCACGCCCAGCCGGTCGCGCCCAGCAAACCTGCGCTGAGATTGCCCTGCGCATCAAAATTCGCCAGCCGCAGCGCAGTAAAATCATAAGGCCGCGCTTGGCTTTCATTGAACTGCATCAGCTTGCCCGCAAGCTCCGCGCTGGCGGGATGCTGCTCGTCTAGTTCAACAATGGCGCTAGGCATAAAAAACTAGCTCAAATTTTCCGCGACCAGCGATTTCGCTAAGCCGGTGTAGCTTGCTGGCGTTAGCTCGGCAAGGCGCAGTCTCGCCGCATCGGGCAAATCCAAGGTTGCGATAAAAGCGCGGGTGCTAATCGCGTCGATTTTGCTGCCACGCGTCAGCGCTTTGAGTTGTTCGTACGGGTTCGGCAAACCATAACGACGCATTACCGTCTGAATCGCTTCCGCCAATACTTCCCAGGAGGCGTCTAAATCGGCCGCCAGTCGGGCTTCGTCCACGGTCAATTTCGCCAAACCCTTTTGCAGCGCTTTATACGCAATGACGCTGTGGCCAAAACTGGTGCCCAGCGCGCGTAACACGGTGGAATCGGTCAAATCGCGTTGCAAACGCGAGATCGGCAGCTTTTCCGAAAAGTGCTGAAACAACGCATTCGCCAAGCCAAAATTGCCTTCGGCGTTTTCAAAATCAATTGGGTTGACCTTGTGCGGCATGGTCGAGGAACCCACTTCACCGGCGACCGTGCTTTGCTTGAAATAGCCGAGCGAGATATAGCTCCAAGTGTCACGGGCAAAATCAATCAAGATGGTATTGATGCGCCGCATGATGTCGCACAACTCCGCGATGAAATCGTGCGGCTCAATTTGCGTGGTCAAGGGATTAAATTCCAAGCCTAACGATTCCACGAAAGCCTGCGATAGTGTCGGCCAGTTGACTTCCGGGTAAGCAATGGCGTGGGCATTGTAGTTGCCCACCGCACCGGCGCATTTGCCCAACATCGTGGCGTTTGCCAGTTGGGCGCGCTGGCGACTTAGCCGATGCCACACATTCGCCAGTTCTTTGCCCAGCGTTGTCGGACTTGCAGTTTGCCCATGCGTACGCGACAGCATGGCGCTGTTTGCGTGCAGATTCGCCATCGTGTGCAGTTTCGCGATCAGCGCATCCAAAGCTGGCACCAGTACATCATCGCGCGCGTCTTTGAGCATCAGCGCATACGCTAGGTTATTAACATCTTCGCTGGTCAGCGCAAAGTGCACGAACTCGCGCGCCGAGTTTAATTTTTCGTCATCGCTGAGCTTGTCTTTTAGCCAATACTCCACCGCTTTGACATCGTGATTGGTGCCACGCTCAATCGCTTTAATAGCGGCTGCATCTTCGACACTGAAATTATTCACCAAGCCGCGCAGCTCAGATTTAGATACGATTTTGAACTCAGGCAACTCGGAAATCTCAGGTGCGTTTGCCAGTGCGATCAACCATTCGACCTCAACCCGCACACGGCGTTTGATTAAGCCGAATTCACTGAATATTGGCGTCAGTTCGGTGATTTTGTCGTGGTAGCGGCCATCGAGGGGGGATAGGGCGGTTAGGGTCATCGTCATATAAGCTGCTTTCGTTAGAAATTAAAATTTGTGCTGGACTAATTAGGTCGTTTGGAGGCGTTACTTTGACTGTCCCAGAATCTTACTTTGGCGTAGCCGGATGCATGTAATCCGAAAAATCTGCAAGTTCGGCGTCAAAATCGTCAGCCATCTGGATTTGCCCGTCCCAGCCACCAAATTTCGGCCGTCGCCGTGTATAGCTACAAAAATAATACGCAATTCCCGCGTTTGAAACGACCGGACTAGGTGCTGCGACAAACGCGTCATCAATCACCGGAAACCAGGCATCGGCCGCGTCAACCGCGACATCGACATGCGTAATTTCTAAGCGCTTAGCCTGCGCATGAGTTTGCGTGTAAATCTCACCGCCACCGATCACCCAGAGTTCGGTGGTCGTGCACGCACTTAGTGCTGACGCAAAATCAGGAAAAACTTCAACGCCCGGCGCACGCCAGTTTGGATCTCTGGTCAATACAAAATTGCGCCGTCCAGGCAAAGGGCGGCCAATGCTGTCAAAGGTTTTACGCCCCATCACCACCGTTTGCCCCAGCGTCAGCGCTTTAAATCGCTGCAAATCCGCTGGTAAACGCCACGGCAACGCGCCGTTTTTACCAATGGCGCGATTGCGATCAATCGCCGCAATAAGAATGATTTCAGCGGCCATTATTGTGACCACAGCTAGCTCGCAACGGGCGGCTTAACCGCAAGATTAACCAGGCATAGCACAGCATTTATTTTTCAATATTCGATTTGGCATTTTCGGAGTTTCTACCAATTCGATGCACCAAATACGTCGAGTGCGATTTTCAATTGGGTAGGATTCAAACTCATGTCATTACGAGCTCGGCAGGCGCGCCAGGGAAACCCAAACCTTGGCTTAGATGCGATTAACACCAACTTGGGAAATATTGGCAAGCGCGCCAGTTTCTGGCCAATCAGACAGCAAGCGGGCAAAGTTGGATTGCGAACTGGCAAAAAATTTGTTTCAAGGCGCTCAATCGCGCCGCACCACTTCGCCTTCAATGACCCGCCCGGGATGCCCCTGTGAACTCGGCGCGCGCATGAAATCATCAGCGTTTGCAGAGCCGTTGAACGCTTGACCATTGAAAGCTTGACGAGTGGCGGCATGAAAACGCTTTTTGCCGCCGAATTTCCACCAGATTGAGCCCACCAAAAAAGCAACAGCGGCCACAGCCAATGCCGCAGTAAGCGCAAAAAAACCAAGAACGAGCATGCCAGCGGCGATAATGCTGCCTAAAACGGCAATTGCGACGCGCTTAATGCCGGAGTTTCTGTTCCTATTGCCTAGATATAGCGCCATATGCAAATACCTCTAGTGGTGCGTGATCGCGTTGCCACTATATATGGGGGCTGTTTAGTTGAGATGAAAGCGAACGCGCACCTGTCGTTACGTTTAAGCACACAATTCAAACCTAGAGCCTTGAAATTGCTGCGTTCGGCCTTACCCATCTGGTCGGACGATCGACATTTAAGAGGCTTCAATGACCCAAAATTCGCAGAACACTAACCATTCAGCGACCGAAAGCACCCTTG
>JAYVAQ010000411.1:0-6484 GCA_043750875.1 Rhodanobacteraceae bacterium | reverse complement strand
GCTCAGTGTACCGGCCACGGCTACGTTTCCGGGCTTAGGCAATAGCGTACGCATTGCCATGCGGGGCATTACCGAGGGCACTGCTACCGTGACTGCCAGTAGTTCTGAATACGGCCAAACGAGCACCTTAGTGCGCGTAGAAAAGCTGATCCCAAGCTTCACCACCGCTGCCACCCGTATCCCAATTGGCATGACGGAAAGTTATGCCATTCGCCTCAATGGTGCCGCGCCGAACGAAGCGTTGGTTTTCAATCTAAGCTCCTCCGACCCTGCCATTGCCAGCGTGACGCCCGCCACCATCACCATGGTGCCGGGGCAGTTTTACAGCACCGTCAACGCGCAAATCGCCGTCCACGGCGTTGGCCCGGTCACGATCACGGCGAGTAACAAAACCACTCAGACTGCGAGCATTGCCGTCGAAGCAGTAGCGCGTGGGCAGTTCGTTTTTAGCGAACCTTCCTTGGTGCTAGGCCATGTCTCGCAAAGCCAGAGAGTGCGCGTTGGGATTTTTGCGGCGGGCGGCCTCTACTATCCCCAAAGCCCGTTGGACGTGCGATTTAGTGTTTCTGACGTCTCTAAATTGACTGCCGAACTTTACAACGGGGGTTTGCGCGGCAATGATTCGGTAGTGCTCACCGGGCTGGCAAACACCACAACGGCGGTCACGGTACACGCGGTTTTTCCTGAGGTGTTACCTGCCGCCACACCGCTTTCGGTGACAGTGGTGGATCCTATCGTTGAGTTTAATGATCTTGACGGTGTGCGCGGCTTAGCAAGCCCACGCGATGATTTTTATTTGACTTGGCGCGTGCCAGGTTCAAGCGATATCACGCAAACGCCCACCGCGAATCAGACCATGGATTTAGGCGTCGTCGACGCTAATCCAGCCGGTATTGTTGACGGCTTTTACGCAGCTGAGAACGGCTCGACGTTGGCAAATAGCGTCAGTTTTTCCACCGCAACCAATCGCAGCGCCACGCGCTTTGTCGGTGCACCTACGAATTTAGGCAGTTACAAAGTACGCGCCACCAGTGCTGTTTTTGGCGCTTTTACCTCGACCCAGCAAAGCATCCAAGGCTTCAATTTGCAGTTCACTCGACCCAGCGTGACCTTGGGCAAAGGCATGCGCAGTGGCTTTGGTGCGATTGCCGTGCAGCGGCGCGTCGGCGCCACGCCACAAGAGCTGTCGACGGCACTGACCGTGGACTTGCAAATCTCTGACCCCAGTCGCGTAGGCGCACCCATCTCAGTCACGATTCCAGCGTTTGCTAGCGCTGCTTCGATTGATCTGACAGGTTTGGAATTGACACAAGCGGTGACGTTAATTGCCAGCGCCCCCGCCTACACCAGTGGTGCGGCGCTCAATATCAAAGTACTTGATCTGCAGTTAGAGATCGTGCCGCAGCGGCCCATGCTATTTACCGACGGCGGGCGCACCCGCGTGGACTACCAAGTTGGCGTGCCCCCAGACCCAGATGTCATCACACAATATCCTCTGCCGAGTATTGTTGTTGGCGTTTCGTTGCAGGAGATGATGCCCGCCAATGTCGTGGCAGGCATTTATGCCAACTCTGCGGGCGGCGCGCCTATCAGCAGCGTGTCAGTGAACTTCTCCAGCGGCCAAATATTTGCGTATATCGGTGAGCCCTCCGCCGCTGGCAGTTTGAAACTGCGCGCCAGCATTAATGGCAATGCCGCTAGCCCGTGGACGAGTGAATTGATTCCGATTTTGGTGAATCAAGTGCAACTCCAAGAACCAAGTTATGCGGTTATCAAGGGCTTGAAGCAAAACGTTCGAGCGCTTCCACTAGGGCCGATTGGCGGGGCCTGGAGTGCAAGTTTGACCTGCGCGCAAAGCAGTATTTGTACAGTGACGCCGCCTTTTATTAATACGCAATTTGACGAATTCAACCTGTTTGGCCTAGAGCTAGGCAGCACCAGCATGACCCTACAAACCACGCCAGCGACATTGGGTACGCAGGTCAGGCCAGTGCAGGTGGTGCCGTTAGCTATGACATTTGATAACGCTGGTGATAACCCCGGTCCTCCGCCCGAACGAGGCTGCAATCAGACCGGTTGGCGGGCACGTTTTGACCCATCGACCAACCTTGCGCCGCAACCCTTGGATGTATCGATTGAGCTGATCGATCAAAACCCGCCCGATGCGGCCAGTTTGGATAGCAATCCGCTGCTTCGCGAAATAGGAGAGGGTGGTTACTCGACTGATGAGACCAATTGCGAAGGCTTCAACGTCAGTTACAACGCCGTCGGCACCTACAAATTTAGGGCGACGGTTCCAGGCGTGGGCGTCTACACCTCAGCGCCGCAATCCACCGCATTTTTTACTGGCCCTGCTTGTCGCATCGAAATTGGTCTAGGTTATAAAAACGCTCTCGAAATCCAGACATCAGTCGCACCTTCGACGCCCGCGCCAGTCACAGCAAACTGCACGCCGGCTTCAATTTGCGACCCCGAAGGCACGGCAACCATTCAAGTTGGTGATACCACTGCGATCTATCACATTCTTGGCAACGCGCAGGGCACGGCAACTTTGAATATCGCTTCGCCGGTCTATGGGGTTCGCGAACATGTGGTGAATGTCGTTGCGCCTGAATTCTATCTTGGCAATTTGGCCCCACTGACAATCGGTACGACTGCGGACTCTTACGTACAGCTGAGCACAACCTACACCTTCCAACCTGGCTGCCTGTTTGAAAACCAAGTCGCCGCCCTCCCCATGCAGTTCCAACTCAGCTCCAGCAATCCTGCGGTGGCAAGCGTGCCGAACTCAGTGACCATGGCGGTGAACACCGGTCAAGTCACCTTCCCGGTTTCGGCATTAAGCCTAGGCACCGCCACCATCACCGTAACTTTCCCAGGCATCGGTTCTAAAACCTTTCAAGTGACGGTGGCACCATGAACGCACGACCACGCGCCTACCTATTCACCTTAGCCACATTTTTAGCCTCCAACGCAAACGCCCAAGCCCAACTGCAAATCGACGCAGGTGTAGTTGTCAAATTTGAGCCCGACGCCGGAATCGTCGTACACAGAAGCCTGATCGTTGGTGAAGACGCGCGCTTTACCTCAGTGCGTGACGATAGCCAGAGCGGTCAAACGCAAATGGCACCCAGCACTCCGGCTATTGGCGACTGGGTCGGTATTCGTGTTGATCCAGACGGCGCCGCGCAATTAAGCGGCACACGCATCAGCTTTGCCGGGCAAAATCGTGGTGCGGGCCTGGATCTGCAAAGCAATACCGCGCTCAGCGTGTTGGAAATTTCGCGGTCTAGTATCGGCCTGCGTATCAATCGCGATGCCAAGCCGATCCTGCGTGACTTGAGCCTGCTCAACAACACTGTCGGCGTACTGAGCGGGTCGTCCGACGTGGCCGCCAGCACTAACTCAGCGATCCCGTCGATTCGCAATTCAGAACTGGTCGGCAACACCGCCTTCGGTGCGCAAAACCTAACACCACTGAAACTACTTGATGCGCGCGCGAACTGGTGGGGTGCTGCCTCTGGGCCCCTGGATCCGCTGGATAACCCTACCGGCAAGGGCAATCCCGTTAGTGCCGGTGTGGACTATGGTCAGTTTCTCAGCGCGGCACCGTTGTTAGATTGCCATGTGTCGACGCCGCTCAGTTCGGTGTTTAGCGCCACCACGATCCAAGTGTCATTGCGCTGTCGCAACGCAGTGGAATTTCGCTTGAATGAATCGCCGCAATTTCCTGGAAGCAACTATCAACCGATGGCCACGACAGGAATCTTGGAGATCAGCGCGAATGCTGGGCTGAAATTCATTTACGCCCAATTTCGCAGCGCCAGCGGTGCAACACGCGTAGCTACCACCCGAATATCGCTGCAATATTTTGGCGCTGTGGTCGAACTCACCTCCCCGATTGAAGGCCTGATCGTTACTGATAATGCGCCCGTGCCCGTGGCCGCGACCACACGTTTGCTCAGTGGTTCCCCGGTCACCAAGGTAGAATTTTTCGTGCGCGGCGAATCGATTGGCATTGACAATAACGAACCCTACACCGCGAACTGGGACACTACCGCCTATGGCAATGGTTTCTATTCCATCCAGGCCTTAGCCACGACGACTACCGGGGTGACCAGTGCGTCGGATTCCCGCACGGTGCAGATTCGCCGCAGCGGCGCACCCGGCGATGTCACTCCACCTGAGATCAGCCTGCCCAAATTCAATGGCACCGCCTTGGTCAATGGCGCGCAAATTGACGCCACTGGCTTTCTATCCGCTCTGATTATTGATCCCGGCTGCACCACCGTCGGTGGCTGTATTTCCGAAGTCGAGGTTCTCTTAAACGAAATTAGAGTGCAGGCGCCCGGCAGCTTCACTAACAATCTATTACGCATTCCGTTGAGTTTCGACAAGGTGCAAAACGGTGCGCTGTTCATTCGTATCGTCGCGAAAGACATCGTCGGCAATGCCGGCCAGCTCGAGCTACGCCTGACGCTCAACTTGACCGTACCGCCGCCGCCCAGCATTACCCAGCCGCTAGCCAACACCGAATTTCGCACGCCATTTGTAGGCGTGATTGGCACCGCGAGTTTGGGCTCGCGCGTGCAGATTTACGCCAACAATGTGCCCGTGGGCAATCCAGTATTCACCCGCACGGATGGTAATTTTAATGCCAACGTCGAGATACCTGGCAATGGCGCGATCTCGCTCAGTGCCGATGCCAGCAATGTGCTTGGCACCGGTGCGCGCTCGGCAATTCGCCCAATTGTGCTCAACATTCCACCGCCGCAGATGCAAATCGTCGCGCCTTTTCCGAATGCCTACATGAGTGGCGATACGCCTTTGCAGGTGGCCGTGATTGACTACAACCCGACCGCGAACGTCGCATTTTTTATCAACGGCGAGCCAGTGGGCGTCGACACCAGCCCGCCCTTTGCTGCCAACTATGCAACCGCCGGGCAGGCCGATGGCGTCAAGGTTCTGCGTGCGGCGCTACGCCACGGCACCACGGTGGTCTTGGAAGCCACACGCAGCTTTTACCTGCGCCGCGCGGGGCCGGCACCGGCACCGTTCGTGCCACCTTATGTTGCAACCACAGTTAGCGCACTACCGGCATTAAGCTACGGCAACGCGCCCGTGCTGGTGCGTGGCCGCATGCGTTTGGCAGACTCGGTCGATCCAGCAATCAATGCGCCTGCAACTCTGGTGTTTCGCAGCGGCAATTTTGAGCGCCGCGTCAATGTCGTCACCAACAGCGTAGGCGAATTTGAGTACACCCTAACGCCGCGCAGCAGCGACGCCGGAGCCTTTCAAGTCACCGCGATTCATCCGCAAGCCAAGGCATTCGAGAACGCCACCGTGACCGGCGTGGCTAATTTTGTCATTAGCCGCCTAACCACCCGTCCCGCGCGGCTTACGGTAAACGCGCCACGCAATTTCCCGCAGCTGGTGCCGATCACGGTATTCAACTCGGAAGGTGTCGAAGCGCTTAATGTGCGCTTAGTGGTGCGCGCGCAAGATCAACCCGGCGCGGTGTTGCCGCGCGGCATCAGTATGGCAGTGGGTAGTTTCGTTTCGATCCTACCGAATTCCAGCTTCACCTTCCAAGCGCAGCTGCTCAACACTGACGGCGGCGGCGCGCCACTGGTGCGCAGTGGCAATGTGATTGTTACCGTGTTGGAAGAAAGCTCTGGCAGCCTAAAACGTGCCACCGCGCGCCTGGATTACGAACTGTTTGACGCCAATCCACGCTTAGTGCCCACGCCTGCATCGGTATTCACCGGCGTGCGGCGCGGGCAGATTGCGACCGAACTGCTCAAGATTGAAAACAAAGGCTTGGTGCCTGCGACCAATTTGATTGTGGATTTGGTTGCTGGCCCAAGCGGCGGCCTGGGCAATCCTTTGCCAAGCTGGATCAGTTTGGTCTCCACCACCAACGTCCCCAGCTTTGCCCCCGGCGCAGTAGCAGGTCTTGAGCTGCGCATGGCACCGCCACTGACCGTCAGCGATGGTATCTACAACGTCGCGCTGCGTGTACGCGCAGCGAATGATCCAGGCGGCACGATTGCGATTTCGATCAACGTTAACCAAGCCGGTGAAGGCAGCGTGCGCTTTAAAGCGGTGGATATCTATACCGGCACGCTCGACAGCAACAGCCTACCCTTACCGGGCCTAGGCGCAGCGTCGATCACCTTAACCAGTGAAGCGAATCCCTTGCTACGCGTGCAGGGCAGCACCAACGCCTTAGGCGAAGTCACACTCGGCCCGGTACCACCCGGGCGCTACCTTTACAGCGCCCAGGCCGCCAGCCATACCCCCGCCACCGGGCGTGTGCTGGTACGCCCCGGCGTTACCACCGACGAGCGCGTGTTTTTGGACTTCAATGCGGTGTCGTTTACTTGGTCAGTCACGCCGACCACGATCCTTGATCGTTACAACATCACGTTGAGCGCGACCTATCAAACCCAAGTACCTGCGCCGGTGCTGATTTTGGAACCCG
>JAYVAQ010000410.1:0-13082 GCA_043750875.1 Rhodanobacteraceae bacterium | reverse complement strand
AGCATCTGTTGCAAGGTGGCATTGTCATTGCCCATATCGCGCACACTGGTGACGCCGGCGGCCAGATTCAAACCGCCTTCCCAGCGGCTGACGTGGCCATGCATATCAAACAAGCCTGGCAGCAGCACACGACCAGCGGCGTCGATTTCATTATCGGCGCCACGAATTGGCGAGCCGGTTGGCAACACAGCGGTGATTTTTCCGCGCAGCACATACACATCGGAAGCGGGCAACAGCTTGGCGCTTTCACTGTCAAAAACGCGGGCGTTACGAATAACGGTTAATCCCGGCATAGGCTTTTGCAGACGCGCCGCCATGTCGGTCAACAAGCGCGCTTCTGCGGCCTTTTGATGGGTATCAAGCGTAGGGCCATTGGCTTGCCAGCCGTCTTCAATCGCCAGCATATAGCCCGGCACGACCAGCGCGAATAACTTCGGTGCGGTGCCCGTCGTCGCCCAGAAAAAATTCGGCGTCAAGCCCTGTCCGGAAAGCGCCAGCAGTTGCACAGTTTGCTTTTTGCCATCCTTAACTACTTCAACTTCATCCAACTTTTGTTGCGTCAACGTGCCGGCAGGTAACAACGGTAATTTGCCATCCGAACGTTTTGCCAATGCCGAGATGCTTGCCGAGGCAACTGCGAAGGAGCCATTCAATGGAATATATAAAGCCGCACCGGATACCGTTTGGTTACCGTTTTCCGAGGTTGAGCGCCAAGTCGCAAGGCCACCTTTGCGCTCAAATTTGTCATCTACCACCGCGCCATAGGTCGAGTGGCCTTTCACCCGATATTCGCTAAAAGTGCCGTCATCAGCAATACGGAATTCTTCTTCCAGTTCCGGGCCGCGACCATTGTCTTTGAAAATAAACCGTACTTTCACCAGGCCATCGTCGCCTTGCTCAACGACTTGCTCGCCCGCTTGCTTGCCATTGTCTACCAATATCACGAACCGGGTTTTTTCTGCGGCTTGCAGCGGGCTTGCCAAAAACGCGATCAGCAAAAAACTGAACCAAGGGGATCTCATGACCGGGCTCCATTAGGTGGGGGCCTGAGCTTAACGATTTTGCTAGGCGCAGTGATGTCCCAGAAGTTTGCTAGTTGAGGGCTATTGATCCCGTCACCGATCCGCACGTCAAAAAACCATATCCCCATATTCCCAACGCCAGGGTGCGCCGGTTTTGCCCAGTACGAATTCGACCAATTTCGGGAACGCCGCCTCAGCGCGCACATCATTAGCAAGAATGACCACGCAACGCTGGTCGCGCTGCAAGCACAACATCATATTGCCAGTGGAATCATTGTGCCCGCCCTTCATAAAGCCTCTACCCTGCGGACCATCGAACACGATCACGCCCAAGCCCGCGGCAAAATTCGCGGCGCGATCTGCAAAGTTATCTGCGGGCAATTCCGCTTGCAAACTCGGAAACTGGCTGGCCGTGTGGATCGCAAGTTGGCGGCTCAGCATTGCTGTGTGCGCAGCGGAAGTTAAGCCCACGCCCTGCACCAAGCCTGCCGCAAAATGCGCCATATCGGTGATCGTGGAATCCATTGAGCCCGCCGCGCGCACCGAGCTGCGTTCATCGTGCGGCTCAACGCTGCCATCCACACGCCAGCCATCGGCCAAATTGTTGGCGTAACTAGTCCGCCAGATCAGGCTGGAATGCGGCATGTGCAGGCGATCAAACACTTGCCGTTGCATCGCTTCACCCACATCAATGCCCAGGCCTCGTTCGATCACAAATTGCAGCAAGATAAAGCCCTCGCCGGAATAGGCATAGCGCGAGCCTGGGTCGAAATGAAAACGCAGCTTTCCATCCGGTTCCAAGAAAGCAAAGTTGGCAAAGCCGGTGCTGTGGGTAAGCACATGCCGCGCGGTAATGCTGCGCCAGCGCGCATCGCCCGCCAAATCGCGCCAGGGCGCGTATTTTTCTTGCGCGGGATAACTAGGCAATGGGCTTTTTAGATACTGATATAGCGGCCGATCCAACTCTATTTTGCCAGCGTCCACGAGCTGCATCACATAGTAAGCAAAGGCGGTTTTGGTCAACGAAGCGCCATACATAATGCTGTCCGTTTCGAGCGGATCGCCCGCCGCTTTGCGCACGCCATAGCTTTGGCAATAAACCACTTGCCCGGCCTCAATCACCGCGATCGCCATGCCGCGCGCCTGTGTTGCTGCCATGGCACGCCCGACCTGCGTATCCAGCGCCTGCGCGTCGAAGGCGGCGGCAATTTCTGTGCTGGCCGCAAGCCAGATCAAGATAAAGAGCGCGCAGTGGGGGCGCCAGGATATTGCTAGTAACGAGGCTAGATTTCGGCGTTTGTAGTGCACGGTTTGCATGGCTATTCCTTGTTATTGCAGGCGAATGTTTTAACTTCAGCCTCATGACGCATGACGGCGGCAAAACTTACGCGCGCCGCAGTCAAATAATTTCTGCACATTCGGTAAGAAAACGCGGCGTCATACGTCATAGCGGTTAATTCCCACCCTGGAGATCAGGATGTCATGCTTATCACCGCGTAAATGGAGCCTAGAAGTGACCGAAATACCGCACTCCGATGCCCCAGATACCTTAGTTAGACTTTATGGCCCGTCGGTATTTAAGGCCGCCTATCGCGTATTGGGGGATGTGGCGCAAGCGGAAGATGTTGCCCAGGACGTGTTTTTGCGATTAATCGAAGCTAGGCCGATACAGGTTGATTCTTGGCCCGCCTATCTAGTGTCAGCGGCGGTGCGCGGTGCGATTGATATTTTACGGCGCAAGCAGCGCTGGTGGCGGCTCAGTCGCTATTTGCCCGACACTAAAGAGTTAAGTGAATCGCCGGAACAGCTTGGCATTGCGTACGACCGCGCCCGGCTTTTGCGCCGCGCCTTGGGCAAATTACCGGCACGGGAAGCGCAATGCTTTGGCCTGCGCTATTTACAAGGTTTCGAGCTTAGCGAAATCGCGCACGCCTTGGGTTTAAGCGAAAACAGCGTCAACGTCGCGCTGCATCGCGCGCGCAAACGTCTTGAGGCACAGATCCTTGAGTCGAATTTAGGAGCAAGCGAATGAACAAGCCATTGAATCATGAGCAACACGATCAGGCCTTGAGTCCTGCGCTACAGGCGCTGGTGCACAGCGTCCCGGCCGCGCCAGAAGCTGCAGTTGAACACGCGCAACAGCGTTTGCTGGCCCGTGTGCTGGCGCGTGCGCCGTCCAGGCCCAATCGCGCTCGCCGTTGGCTGGCGGTGCTCGCCACATCGGCTGCCGCGGTCATGGTGTTGGCGCTACTACCATTATTTTCCGGGCGAGGTGACGCGTTCGCTGCGATCCAGCAACGTTTGCGCAGTTTTAATACGCTGGTTATGCACGTCAGCCAGCGCCACCAGGGAGCGGTAATTCAGACATCGACGATCCGGACGAACGCGCAAGGCGTGGTACGTACCGATGTTGGCAGCGAGATCAGCATTATTGTCGATCCCCAGCGTGGCCGCGTGTTGACATTGCTACACGAACAAAAGCACGCCATGCTTAATAAAATTCCGATCAACATCCCCGCAAGCGCCTCAGACGATGCATTGTCATGGCTCGCGGAGATCCGTGATTTTAAAGGCAAAGCCAAGCCGCTACCGGACTCGCGCATGATTGCGGGCCACGCCGCACGCGGCTGGGCATTAACCGTGCACGGTATGCAGATGGAACTCTGGGCCGATAGCGATGGCTGGCCATTGACGATGCGCATGGCCGGGAAGGTGGATATGGCAATCGAGTACCGCTTTGAATTTGATCAAGTGCTGGCACCGGCGTTAATGAGCAGTGATTTGCCGGCGGGATATGAGTGGATGGAAGCAGAAAACGATTGAAGTAACCTCCGTCGGGATCGGCAATGTTTTGCGTATAGGCTACCCAATCCAAATCCAAGTCATGATAATTCCAGGTGTTAAATACACCGTAAAGAGGAAATGATGCACAAAGGATCTTGTCTTTGCGGCGCAGTTAGCTTTGTAGTGAATGGCGAATGAGGCGAGTCGGATGCTTGCCATTGCAGCCAGTGTCGCAAGCGATCGGGGCATTATTTCGCCTCGGTGAATGTGGCGCGCAATGCGCTGGAGATTCAAGGCTCGGAAAATGTTGTCTGGTATCAATCTTCTGAAAAAGTGCGCCGATGATTCTGTGGAACTTGCGGCTCAACGCTGTTTTGGGATCCCATTTATCGCGACTGGACTTCGATTGGGATGGGGGCTGACTAGCGAACACCGTCTTGTGTTCGTCGATATTTTTTTGCCGAATGAAAGTCGTGCCACACGTCATCCCGGCGCAAGCCGGGAACCATGAGGCCTACGAAGCTAGATTCAAATCTAGCCGTAAAGCTGAGTTTGCGCTTTTCGCATTACCCGTCGATGGACCCCCGGCGTGCGCCGGGGTGACGGTTTTTTGAGCTTCGTACTATTCGCCGCCTAACTGTCCATTTCGCTACAACGCTGTGCAGCTCTGTACAGTTTGCAAGTCCTGGTGCGCGCAAAAATGGTGCCTAGAAAAGTTTGTTAACTGATTGATTTTAAAAGAGTACTGAGCATTATTCGGCGGTTGGCATACGCCTTGCAGAGTCGGAGGCTTCTACCGACAAATTTGCCCTCTTCATGGATCAAGCACTTAGCCCCGAATCAGTCCGAGCCGGTACGCGGAACAAAGTCGTGATTGCTTTGGCTTCTGCGCTGGGCCTTTGTGCTTGCGTCTGGGGCTTCAACCGCTGGCTGCGGCCCAGTTTGACTTTAAGCGAGCACAAGGTCAGCGTGGTAAGGCGCGGCGCGATCAGCAATACGATTAATGCCTCGGGCGTGGTGATTCCGGTGCATGAAGAACAAGTTTCAGCGCCAATGCAAACGCGCATTACCCGGGTAGCCGTCAAAGCCGGGCAAGAGGTCAAAGCCGGGCAGTTGTTACTTGAATTAGACGATAGTGCCGTGCGTTTGGTGATCGATAATTTGCAGGAGCAAATCGATCAGCAGGAGAATCTAAGCACGCGTTTGAAGTTGGAGCTGGGGCAAAAGCTAAAAACGCTGGCGAGCGAGATTGAGATTTTTGGCCTGGATTTAGAAAGCGCCCAGGTCTTGGTAGCGCGGCACAAAAAAATGCGCGCGATTGGTGCGACGTCAGCTTCTGAATTGGCCGCCGCCGAACTTACCGTGCGCAAATTGGAAGTGCAGCTGCGTCAGCATCGCGAGGCAATCATCGACACTAGGCGCGTCGCGGAAACCACCATTGAAGGCGCGCGTCTGCAGCGCGCCATTTTGCAAAAGCAGCTGGAACAAAGTCAGCAATTGGCCGCCGAAACCCAAGTACGCGCGCCTATTGCTGGCATGTTGACTTGGCTGATGGCCGATGAAGGGGCCAGCCTTGCCAGTGGTCAGATGCTGGCAAAAGTTTCTGAGCTGCGAAATTTTCGCGTGGAAGCCACGGTGTCGGATTTTTACGCGCGCTATTTGAGTGCTGGTCAGCGGGTGCGGGTGCTTTATTCCGGCCTAGATTTGCCCGGCGAAGTGCATATTATTTTGCCCGCGATCCAAAACGGCTCGCTCAAATTACTGGTGAATTTGGCTGAGCCTACGCACCCGATGTTGCGCCATCAGTTGCGGGTTGATGTGCATGTAATCACCGAAGAAAAAGCCGACGTATTGCTTGCCGACACGGGCCCCGCAATCAACGGGCAAGGGCGCCAAGAGGTGTTCGTGATCGCCGATGCGGTGGCAGAAAAGCGCACATTGGACTTTGGCTTAAGCGATGGCAGCGCGGTGGAAGTGCGTACCGGTGCCGCTGCCGGTGATCGCATCATTGTTTCGGATGTCAGCCGTTACAAACATTTGGCGCGCCTTCGGGTGCGCGAGTAGTGCACGTTTAATAAGTGAACTAATCAATTCGAAAACTTTTAATACTTGTAATTTCCTAACTACATCCGAGTCGTCATTCCCGCGAAGGCGGGAATCCAGGCTTTTCAAACTTCGCGATAGTCCAAGCTGCGGTTTGTCCCTGGATCCCCGCTTTCGCGGGGATGACGAACGACTTCAGCGAACGCTTCAGCTAAATTTTTAACGATATAAATCAAAGGCAAATCAATGATCAAGCTAGAAAACATTAGCAAAACTTACCAGACCGATAAAATGCAAACCTTGGCGCTTTCGGGCATCCACTTGCACGTGCGCAAAGGCGAATTTGTCGCGATCATGGGCCCCAGCGGTTGTGGCAAATCTACTTTGCTAAACCTGATCGGTTTGCTCGATCAGCCGGGCAGCGGCAAAATTTTTATCGACGGTGCCGAGGTCAAATCGTATCGCGATAAAGACGTTGCAAAAATGCGCAACCAGACTTTCGGCTTCATTTTTCAAAGCTTTCATTTGATCGGCGATTTACGCGTGATCGATAACGTGGAATTGCCGTTGCTGTACCGCGCTGGGGCTGGAAAAAACCGTCGTGATTTAGCGAAGGCGGCGTTGGAGCGCGTGGGCCTGAGCGCGCGCATGGAGCATTACCCGAACGAGCTTTCTGGTGGTCAACAACAGCGCGTGGCGATCGCCCGCGCGATGGTCGGACGCCCGCAAATTTTATTGGCCGATGAGCCTACCGGTAATCTGGACAGCCAGATGGGCAATGAAGTGATGGAGCATTTGCTTGAGCTCACTAAAGCCGGCACCACCGTGATTATGGTCACGCACGATGAAAATGCGGCAAAGCGTTGCCACCGCAGTATCCGTGTGTTTGACGGTCAGTTGGTGGCTTAAGATGAGCATGTTAAGAAACTATCTAATAACGACGTACAACGTCTACATGCGGCGTAAGCTTTATACCGCGATCAACCTAGCCTGCATCACCTTGACCTTGGTGGTGTTAATGGTGATCACTGCGCTATTACAAAACGCCTTTTATCCCAGCGGCGTAGAAGGCAAGAGTTCACGGTTTTTGCAGGTATGGAGTTTGGTTTTGACCGGCGAAAATACCGATCAAAGCAGCCCGCTAGGATATAAGGTTATCGATCGTTATCTGCGCCCAATGCGCAGCATTGAAAGTATTGCGGCGGTGACCGGCCCGGCTCCGGTTTCCGTGTATCACGGCCTGCAAGTGAGTGAGCTGCAAATGCGTTACACCGATGCAGAGTATTGGAAGATTTTGGATTTCGTGGTGCTGGATGGGCGTGTCATTAATGCGGAGGATATTGCGCAAGGCAAATTTGTTGCGGTGCTTAATCACAGTTCTGCCGTCAAATTTTTTGCCAATGAAAAAGCAGTCGGACAAACGCTGAACGTGTCGGGTCAACCATTTCAGATCATTGGCGTGGTTGAGGACGTGATGCATGTCAACTCCTTTGCAGATATTTGGCTGCCGCTCACCACCCAGCCCTCAAGCGACTATCGAAATCAGCTGCGCGGTAGTTTTAGCGCGTTGCTGTTAGCGAAATCCGCAGCCGATCTTCCAGCGATTCAGGCGGAAATATTGACGGTTGCACCGCGTGTTGCTGCGGAAGATCCAAAACGCTGGCAGCATGCTTACCTATTTGCCGACAGTAAACTCGATGGTTTCGCGCGGGCTTTGCTGCAGCATCGCTACGAGACCGATTCAGGCGCTAGCACCATGGTGTTGGTGATCGCGTTGATGATGTTGCTATTCATGCTGTTACCTGCGCTGAACTTGATCAATCTCAATATCGGTCGGATTATGGAGCGCGGCATTGAAATAGGCGTGCGCAAAGCCTTCGGCGCATCAAGTAATCAACTGGTGCTACAACTGGTCATCGAAAATGTGTTGCTGTCCTTGTTCGGTGGCGCACTGGCGCTGGTGTTGGCGAAGGCAGTTTTGATTTGGATTGGCAGTTCCGGCCTGATTCCCTATTTGCAGGTCAACATCAACTTGGCAGTGTTTGCCTGGGGCTTGCTGCTGACCATTATTTTTGGACTGTTATCCGGTGTGGTGCCGGCGTGGAAGATGTCGCGGCTGGCACCGGTGCTTGCGTTGAAAGGAGCAAATTAAATGTTTATGCAATTGTTTTTCCGTGTCGCCATATGGCGAGACTTTTTTAAACCGATCTGGAAACGTAAATCTAGAAACCTGATGTTGAGTTTGGAATTACTGCTGGCGTTTTTAATTGTCTTTGCGGTGACGGCGTTTGCCGTGCGCTACTACCAGCTGTATCACATGCCGGTGGGATTTGCGCACGCCGATGTTTGGTCAGTTGAAATGCAGATGCCCGACGATGCCGTTCATGGCTTGCCTGGCAGCGATTCGGATAACGCCAAACGGGCCGAGGTGGGCCAACGCTTCCAGGAATTCACCCGCGCCTTAAGTGCTATGCCTGAGGTGGAAAGTGTCGCTTTTGCCGACTATCTACCCTATACGCGTTCGCAGTGGACTACAGAATTTTACTTGCCAGAATCTAAGCAGGCCCAGCTCAGCAATATCATGGGGGTAAGCGACGCATTTTTCTCAACGTTGAAGATGCCCATCCTAAAAGGCCGTTGGTTTGACCAACGCGATGACGGTACTGGCTACACGGCTGCTGTGATTAACGCCGAATTCGCGCGGCAGCTATTTCCTAATCAAGACCCGCTTGGTAAGTTGATCAGCCCGAACAAACCCGGCGATAAAAAGACGGATGAGGGAGACGAAACCCCGGATAAGTTGTTACGCGTGGTCGGCGTATTTGAAGATTTTCGCAATCAGGGCGAATACATGTCGCCAGTGCCGTTTACCTTTACGCGCTTTGATAGCGATGCCAAATGGCTGCCCAACACGATATTACTGAAGCTCAAAGCCGGCACGCCGCGCATATTCGAAGTTAAACTCAATCAGCAACTGAAGCTAATTCGCAGTGACTGGGGTTACCGCGTCGCACCTTTGAGCGCATTGCGAGACACTATGCTTTCAACTGACTTGATCCCGCTTATTGTGCTTGCTGTAATTGCCACTTTTTTATTGCTGATGGTCGCCTTTGGTTTGTTTGGCGTGTTGTGGCAAAACACCACGCTGCGCATTCCTGAAATCGGGCTGCGTCGCGCTGTGGGTGCAAGTGCGCGTTGGATCTATGCGCAGATTATTATCGAGCAACTGATATTGACCTCGCTGGCGATTACCGTTGGCGCCGTGTTGTTGGTACAGCTGCCGATTACAGGTGCGCTGGGTGCCGAATTGAACTGGACGGTATTTACGCTGGCGCTACTGATTTCGATTGGCCTGTTGCTGTTACTGTCGACGGTGTGCGCGCTCTATCCTGCGTGGCGCGCTAGCCGCCTGACGCCGACGGCTGCGCTGCGTTATGCATAAGCGCGGGTTGTGGGAAAACCATGGGTCGGCAAAATTGGTGTGTATTATGAATTTCGAAATCCGTCTAAGAACCGTTCGCACTGAGCTTGTCGAAGTGCAGAGCCGAGTGAGTTCTAACGGAGCAAGATGCACCGCCGGAAAAACCCCATGCTCCGTTAGGAAATATACGGCTCTGCCTTTCGACAGGCTCTTAATGAACCGACTAAGATTCGTCTTTGCGAACGCAGTGAAGCAATCTCGTCGTTTAAAGCTAGATTGCTTCGCTGCGCTCGCAATGACGAGGTACTTGGATTCTGTGCAGTTTTCCGCTCTAAAAAGCAGATCGCTCTGGGGGAACGGTTCTTTTGATGAAATCGTCAGATATACCTTGGCGGCATCGTGAAACCTCGGATACTCATTCTTGACGACGACGCCAGTGTGCTGGTGTCGTTGGCGCTTTTACTCAAACAATCGGGCTTTGAGACGCTCAAGTGCGATGACCCGGAGCGCGCGCTGGCTTTGCTACAACAGCAGCCGGTGGATTTGGTTTTGCAGGATATGAACTTTTCCCAGCAAACCAGTGGCGAGGAAGGCTTGGCGCTGCTGGTTAAAATACGTGCGCAATTTCCAGCGCTGCCGGTGCTGTTGATGACCGCCTGGGGCTCGATTGCCCTTGCGGTCAAAGCGGTCAAACTGGGTGCGGCGGATTTTTTTACCAAGCCGTGGAACAACGCACAGTTAGTGCAGTTGATTGACACCACTTTGCAGTTCAGCGCGCCCCGGGCCCACCTAGACCGTCTAAGCCTGGATCGTCAATATGATTTCAGCGGCATTATTGGTGAGCACGCGGAGCTGTTGAAAGTGCTAGCGACGGTAGGCCGCGTTGCCAATACCCGCGCCGCCGTTTTGATTTTGGGCGAAAGCGGCACCGGCAAAGAGTTGATTGCCGAGGCAATCCATCGCAATAGTTCGCGCGCCGCGAAAGCCATGGTCAAGATCAATATGGGCGCAATCACCTCCAGCTTATTTGAAAGCGAGATGTTCGGCCACGTCAAAGGCGCGTTTACCGATGCCAAATCAGATCGCAAAGGACATATTGCCAGCGCCAATGCCAGCACGCTGTTCCTGGATGAGATCGGCGAACTTCCGCGCGGCGATCAAGCGAAACTGCTGCGCGTGTTGCAGGACCAAAGCTTTTCTGCGGTGGGCTCTAGCCGCAGCGAACAAGCGGATGTACGCATCGTATCGGCCAGCAATCGCGAGCTAGCGCAATCCGTGGCACAGGGGGAATTTCGGGAAGATTTATTTTATCGCTTGAATTTGATCACGATTCGCTTACCGGCACTGCGTGAACGCAAGAGTGATATCGCCTTGATCGCTACCCAGTTGATTCGCCAATTGGCCAATGATTACTGCCTAGGTCCAGTCGAGATCACGCCAAGTGCCTTAGCCTGGCTTTGCGCGCAAGCTTGGCCCGGCAATATTCGCCAACTAAAACAATCCTTGGAGCGCACCTTATTGCTAGCGGGAAAAGCCGTGCTTGAGCAAAGCGATTTCGTTGCCGCGCAAGACATTGATAGTAGCTACAGCGCGAACGCAGCAGCGATCTCGAGTGGCGCTGGCGAAACACACGGCATCCAAACCGACGGCCGCACCATTGATCAAGTTGAGCGGCAAATGATCGAAAAAGCATTCGCGCAGCATCAAGGCAATATTTCCCGTGTTGCCAAAGCCCTTGGCATTAGCCGCACCACGCTGTATCGGCGGCTGGAACGGCATGGGTTAGTGAAGGCGGATACACAAAGTTTGGCGGTCGGAGAGCAAGAGGTGCGCATTATTGATCAAGGCGACCAGGCCCCCAAATGAGCCTGCGCACGCGCGGACTGCTGTATTTGAGCCTGCTGCATTTGGCGGTGCTGGCCTTGACGTTCTACTTTTTACGCGACCAGTTGCGGTGGCTGCTGCCGGCAGAAGCAGTTTTGTTAGCTAGCTTTGTACTTGGCGTAGTGTTGTTTAATCGCGTCATGCAGCCCATGCAGTACGCGCAGCACTTAAAAGAATTGTTGCAAGAGAAAAATTACGCTACCCGCCTAAAGCACGAGCGCAATTCAGAATTGGGCGCGCTGGTGCAATCGTTCAACGCGCTGTTGGGCGAGCTGTATCAAGAACGCCTGCACCTAGGCGAACAGCGTGGCTTCCTGCAAAGCATGCTCGAGGCCACACCCAGCGCGGTGGTGGTTTTTGATTTTGACTTGCGCATCAGCTTGCTCAATGTTAGCGCGCTAAAGTTACTGGGCTTGCAGGCGCCCTTGGGGCAGAGTTTTTCTTATTGGCTGGATGGCACAGGCGAATTTACCGCCGCGCCTGCGACGTCCGAACAGCTAGGTATTGAACGGGGCTTGGCCGATACTCAGATGCGTCGCTGCAAATTGGATTTTCTGCGGCAAGTGGAAGCGATTCCGTTAGACATCGCGACGTTGATCACCGATCAAGAAGGCCGTGTTTTTCGCGCGCAACGCAAGCAATTTGTGGATCGCGGTTTTACCCGGCAATTTCTACTGATTGACGAGATTACCGCTGAGTTGAAACGCTCAGAAAAAGCCACCTATGAAAAATTGGTGCGCGTGCTGGCACACGAGGTGAACAATACCGTCGCAGTTACCGGCTCGGTTTTGGACTCCTTGCTGTATTACGCACCACAGATTCAAGCTGCCGATCGCGAGGACTTTGCAGGCGCAATTGAAGCGGCGAAGCGCCGCACCAGCGCCCTCAGTGAATTTATCGAGCGCTTTACCGGTGTGGTGAAAATGCCTGATCCGGTGTTGGATTACACCGACATCAACGCCCTGTTGAACGATGTCGCCGCACTTTATCGCAGCGATTGCATCCGGCGTGGCATCGTAGTTGAGTGGCAGCCTAAGCCAAATGTGCCTAGACTGGAATTAGATTGGAACCTAATGAGTCAGGCGTTGATCAATATCGTGAAAAACGCCATTGAAGCGGTAACTAGTCAGTTGGAACTGGCGCCCGGCAGCGCTGCTTATGTGCGCTTAGAACTTGAGCAAGAACACGCGCCCAGCGGCAGCCGCGTTCGCTTATCGGTAGTTGATTCCGCCGATGCGCTGGCCTTGGTGCCAGCCGGCCAGCTGTTCAGCGCTTTTTTTTCGACCAAAAAAGGCGGCCAGGGTATTGGCTTAATGTTCGTGCGCGAAGTAATGCAGCGCCATGGTTTTGCGTTTCGATTGCTGAGCATGGGCGGTGAAACGCGCTTTGATATTTGGCTGGCACCTAATGATGCTAATAAGCGATGACTATTTCTTGGAATTCCGAAGCGGTAAGGCTGTTGTAGGACATGAATTCATCGCACTGCCGATTGCTGCGAAACGTTCAGGCGAGTGGTAGTCCAAGGCAGTGCAATGTTTGCCACGCCCGCGCCACTACAACGCGCATGTGGATCTATGACTCGGACGGCTTGTCGAAGTTTTATATGTGCAGTTTGTGGATTAATTACCTGCGGAAACATACGGGAATTTTGCTGTGGTTGATCAATGCATAGCACGACTCGAAACAATCTGGTTTTCAGTGCCTTGTCAGCGAACGATTTTTCGATTGGATCGTTTGCTCGAACTCTTGCCGCCGCAAGCCCGGCCAGCGTTGCTAAAATCTTTGCCGCAGTTTCCGCGAATACGGTGCTTAGTTTCGTGCGCTTATGTTGGCGATAGTCTTTTATTTCAATCAACCAACAAACTCTGTCTGGAGAAATTGCAACAACATCCAGACCTTTCAACCCACCAGCAAACGATTGGAAATGA
>JAYVAQ010000409.1:0-2703 GCA_043750875.1 Rhodanobacteraceae bacterium | reverse complement strand
CGCCGGAAGCGGCCACACCGGCAGGATTCATACCTTGCAATGTTGCCGAAGGGCCATAGGCCGATAGGGAACCGACCGCCCACGTCGATCCATTCGGGGTAGTGCCACCCGCGGCACTGTTGCCAGAAACACTATGCGAGTGCGCCGGCAGTTGCGTTTGTGTGAGCGTGACCGTTTCACTACCCAACGCTTGCCCGATGACGTAGTTGGAAAGCCCTGGCCCCTGCCCCTGATTAAGAGCCAAGCGCCCACGCAGATCTGGCACGCCAAAAGTCACTTGCCCATCGCCGCCGTAGATGGTGCCAATCAGCGCAAATAAAGCTGAGTTTTCGGCGATGGCAAGCAACCTGCCATCGCAAAATACCCAGCCCGCAGGGGCAAAAGTTCCCGCGAAAATTTTAATCTGTCCTATATACGGTTGTGACATCTGCGTTCTCCTGCTGTGGTAATCCTGGAAGAAACTTCGTTTTGGCTTTACATCTTGTTCGGTGATTCAAACTCGTCAAATTCAGCTGGCTGCAGCCGGGGCTGCGAGTTGGGCGTTCCTGGCTATTGCAACAAGCGATTGAAAACGGCTTCATAGAACAAGCCTTCTTCGGTCTTTTTGACGGGAACTAAAAAAATCTCTAATTCGCCCAAAGCTTCATGTTGCAATGTTCTTAAGGACTGCTCACTTGGAGCATGCAACGGCGCTTGAAAGAGGAGCGAGAAACACTCCTGCACGGCATTCAGTAACGGCACTTGGTACTGCACTAACTTCAGCGGCATAGTCTCAGAAGCCTCTAAGTTCATGGTGAATTCAGTGTCTAGCGCAGCTGCGAAAGCCTCTTTGGTAACATTTATCGACATTCGCGAAATCGCCTTGAGGTCTGACCGAGTGAACGGTAGCCTAACCCTAGATGAAACGCATGTCATCGAAAATCAACAAAAGTAACGAAATAAATTTCTGCTAGCGACTTTCACAATCTTTCATCAATTTTTTAGGTAGGAATTCTCATGGCCAGTGCACATGAAATCAAAGCTAGCAGACGTAAAATGCTTGCAGATACGGCCGCCATAGGGTTTTTTGTGGCGACTGCGAGCTCCCTAGCACTGGCCGAGCCGAATAAGGGAGGGTCAGGCGGCAACGTAACTAATGATGACAAACTCTTAAGCGGCGATTGGCTAGCGCAAGCAAACGAGTCATTCTTCAATTCGTTTATCGACAGCAGTTTTGAGTTTTGGAGCGCGCGCGGACGTGCACGGGCGACATTGAGCAATGTTCGTCGCTTTATTGCTACAGGCAAATCCGACATCTCGGCACGCGCATTTTCGCTGGACTTTTTGATTCAAGAAAGCACGGCTACCTTGCCCACGGATCTGTGCTACGTCGCGCATCCAAAGCTGGGAACCTTTGATCTGTTTGTTGTGTTGCATCGCGCCACGAAGGGTGATGACATGCTCATGGCCACCTTTTCACGTCTTCAATAAGCCGCTGCTACTGGCGCTCGGCGCATATACCAGTTGGGAAACTGGTCTTCGACGATGATAAAGCCGTGGCGCTGGTAAAGCGCGTGCGCGCGCGAGCCTTGATCGACGTGCAGCTCAATCGGTATCTTTTGCGCAACGCTTTCTGCGATAAGCCCACGCAGCAAAAAACTACCCATCCCACGGCCTTGGTAGCCCGACAGAATCGCAATATCGGTTAAGCCGATCAGATCAGGATCACGCGTTACCAGTTCACGTCCAACTGCGACCCCTTGCCAAAGCAGAATGCGGTCTTGTGCATGCCCAAAATGCAAGCCGTAGTGATGCTGGCGAAAGCCAAATTGCATACGACAAAAGGCCTCGCGCTGCTCTGCTGACAATCCCGCCGCTTGCAATTCGTCAGCCCGCGAACCCGCGTAAAGCTGGTAGAGAAAGTCATTATCTTCCGGAGTTGCAAAACGCAAAGAAAATTCAGGGTGTGGCTGCATTGCATCACTCACCAGCTTAGAATGTGCTGATGATAAGCCCAACTCTAGAACAATTGAGCGCTCTGATTTTTGCCGATGCCACGCTCACCACGACGCTGCAAGAGATCACTGACGCTCAAGCATTCACCGAAGCGGTACTGGCTTATGCGGCCAAGTCTGGCTTGCACATTACTGCACTCGATCTTCAAAACCAGCAAAATCACAACGCCCGCAAATGGGTGGAGCGTTGGCTTTGATTGCAATCGAAGCCATGCCCGGCTACATCCCCATGCAGCTTCGCGCAAATGGTTTAACGGTCGAAGTGGACTGGTGTTTTGCGGGCGAAGCGCCATTGCTAGAGCCATTTTTCGATAACAGCATCAGGGAGCTGTTGACGCTTCCGTTCAATCGCTTGTTTCGCCCTGCTAGCGATTTCGCAATGCTGGAAAATTTGGTGCAGTCGGGCCAATGCGTAATGCCAGCAGTGTTTATTTTTCACCTGTCGCGCTGCGGCTCGACATTGCTAGCGCAGATGCTTGCCGCTGACGCTAGCAATATTGTGCTTTCCGAAGCGCCACCGCTCGATCGCATTTTGCGAGCAAACATAGCCCCGGAGCTAAAGCAGCGTTGGTTCTACCATATGTTGTTAGCTTTGGCGCGCAAGCGTGACGACCAAGCAAAACGTGCAATCGTGAAATGCGATTCTTGGCATATCAAACAGTTGCCTGCTATTGAGCGCGCGTTTCCAGCAGTGCCGTGGGTTTTTTTG
>JAYVAQ010000408.1:0-2087 GCA_043750875.1 Rhodanobacteraceae bacterium | reverse complement strand
ACGGGCGGTGGAGGCAGGTGGTGCCGGCATCGTGATCATCACTGGCTGTGCAATCGGCGTGACGCCCGCTTTTACTTTGGCAGGCAACGACGCGGGTATCCTCACCAGTGCCAATCAAATCGGCGCGGTAAGGATTGGCACTTTGTCAGCAAGCTCGCCCCAGGCGACCAATCTGATCTCGAACAATGTGCAAGCCGCGATTGCTTTGAACGCGACCACCACGGCGCCGACCGGTAGTTCGTTTATTGGCCACAACTTGATCAACCTATCCGCGGATGGCATTACATTTTTAGCGCTAGGCAATATTGCCGTTCTTGACCGGCGTGGTGACAGTTTGGTCAGCGGGAATGCAATCGGCGGGACCCTCAGATTTGAGTCGGTAGGATTTTCTGTAACTGGCAATCGAATTACCGCGTCCAATAGCCCAATCAGTTTTGTGGGCCCAGCGATTGGCACCGGAAACGTTGGCGGTGCAAGCCTATTGGCAAATACGCTGACGCGAACGGGCACCGGGCAAAATGTGATCGGTCACGACGCCAATGCCATGAACATCGATTTGTCGTTAAATCGCGTGGTCGCGGCAAGCGATGTTTTGGGTATTGACCTAGGCGTTAATGGCGTTACTGCCAATGATCTAGGTGATAGCGACGCTGGCCCGAACGGCCTGCAAAACTTCCCCGTACTCGCGCGTGCCACGCGCACTAGCGCCACCGGTGTGATCAGCGTCAATGGCAGCCTAAATTCGCTGCCCAATCGCAGCTATAGGCTGGTGTTTTATGCCAACCCAGCCGCCGTGCGCGCTGGTGAGTTTTTGGGCGATAGCGCGACCGATGTCACGACCGATGCCGGTGGCAACGTCAGCTTTGGCCCACTACAGCTTAATTTTGGCAATGGCGCGACGGTGGTGAATAACCTCAGCGCCACCGCGACTTTGATCGATAACGTAAGTTTGCTTCCATTTGCCACCAGCGAATTTGCCGCCTCGATTCCGATTCAATTGGTGACACCACCGGCGACATTCACCGTCACTTCTGTCGATGATCCGGGCAATGGCGTATGCGACAGCAGCTGTACTTTACGCGAAGCGATTGTCGCGGCGAATGCCACCGGCAGCGCCAACGCTATCGATGAAATCCGCTTCAATATTCCTGGCATTGGCCCGCATACCATTATCTTAGGCAGCGCGTTGCCGACATTGACGCAGTCGGTGACGATTGATGGCTACACCCAGCCCGGCGCGCTGGTGAATACCGATGCCACCGGCGTGGGTACCAATGCAGAAATTAGGATTGAGATTCGGCCCGTGCCAGCTGCAACGTTCTCGCTATTTGGAGGTGACATCAGCGCTGCGAACGTCACGTTGCGCGGGCTTTCGCTTACGCAGTTCAACAGCAGTGTATTTCTTGAGTTTTTAGGGGTTGACATGCGCGTTGAAGGCTGTTGGATTGGCATTCGCCCGGACGGCATTGAATCTGGCACGTCAATCACTTGGAGAATCAGCGGAAGTGGCGGCGTTTTCGGCGGACCTACACCCGCGCAGCGCAATGTCTGGGTCAGTAACAAGTCCATGTTCATAGCCAATGGCCTAGTTGAAAACAATCTTTTTGGCGTGCTGCCAAGCGGCAGAATCGCATCAAACGCACTACAGCTAGAGCCCAACGCTAGGCTCAGTAGCCTTGACAGCATTGTGCGGCAGAATGTCTTTTCAAGGTTGACCGACGGCTTTTCTGCAGCAAGGGCTTTCAGATCAGTTTTTATTGACAATGCGGTAGGCGAGAGTTTCGACGGGCTAACTGCGTTTGGATCTACGGGGGTTATTTTCAGTAATGACTACGCAACGCTTGCTTCGGATACACATCGGATAAGAAACGCGCGGGGCGCTGCAGTCGAAGTGTTGGGAACTGGCATCTATACGATCAACCAAGCAATTTTAGGTGGCACTAGCAAGGGCGTATTAGTGAATAGCGGATTCGGCAGCACCAGCGTTCGCGCATCTATCTCAGGCACCGCAGGCCTTGGCATCTACTTAAATGGTGATGGCGTGACGCTCAATGATTCAGGCGATAGCGACACCGGCTCGAATGGTC
>JAYVAQ010000407.1:0-2300 GCA_043750875.1 Rhodanobacteraceae bacterium | reverse complement strand
GTTCCAATCTATAACCGCAACTTGTTCTAATAAAACTCGTTTTGCCGAGGCAAAACAGTCCATAAGAAAAAGAAAAATATCTTTAATTTCAACGCCTTGTAGACAGCATTACCGAATCGTTACCAGCCCGTGACTGTTTCGTGCTGACTGGGGTCATTGCAGCCGCATACGGTGCCGGCCTTGCTGACACGACGATGCGAAATTGCGCAATGCCTCAAAACACAATGGCTAATCAAAACACAATGGCTAATCAAAAGAGAATGGCTAAAACCACTTTAGACTTTGAACCGGGGCATTTTAGTGCTGCCGAATTACCCGTTTGTGGTCGCGGAATTTCAACGTTGTGTGTGCAGAGTTGCTGACGCCAATGTTATTTCGCGAACAAGTGCTGGCGCGCAGGAAAAATACGCTATTGGGCGAGGTAAGCCTTGCAGTACCGATTTCAAGTTTTCGCTTGGGGTTGGTGTTTGTGCTCGCCGCCGGTGCCGCGATCGCATTCCTTATTTTTGCGAGCTACGCAAAGCGAACAAGAGTTCAAGGACGCTTGGTGCCCGATACCGGCGTCGTGACTGTCACCACCTCACGCGCTGGCGTCATTGGGCAGGTGCTTGTACAAGAAGGCGCATCGGTTCGGTCTGGCCAAGTGCTGGCGGTGATTCGATCCGGCGAGTCGGCGCAATTGCATGGCGATTCTGCACAATCGTTAGAAAAGCTCTTGCGAACCCACGAGGCGGCGATTCGCACGGAGCTGAGCGCGCGCGCAAATGACTTGCAGGCGCAAAGGCGCGCGCGTGATTCAGAGATCACCTCATTACAAGCGGAAATGTCGCGCATCGACAGCGAAATCGAGATCAGACGCCGCCAAATCATCGCTAGCAAGCAGCTGGAGGATCGCTACGCAGCGCTAGCAAAACTTGGGCACGTGTCGAGTCTGCAAGTGCAGCAGCAAACGCATGCCCATCTCGAACAACTTGCACAATTTCAAGACTTGAAACGTGCACGCATCACCACATTGCGCGGCATTGAAGCTGAGCGCGCAAAGCAAAGCCAGCTGCCGGATCAGTTGCGCATTTTACAAGCGCAGTCCTCAGAACGTTTGGCGGATTTAGGGCGACAAGCCACAGAAGTGGCGCTAAGTGGCGCACTGATGCTGAAAGCGCCGCTGGCTGGCGTCATCTCTTCAGTGTCGCTAACGCCAGGGCAGAGTGTGCAACCCGGACAAGCCATCATGGCGATTGTGCCAACGGGCAGCGTGCTGCAGGCGCAACTGTGGGTGCCCAGCCAAGCAATAGGTTTGATGCGCGATGGCGACGCTGTCTGGCTGCGCTTTGACGCTTTTCCTTTTCAACAATTTGGTCAATATCCAGGCCGAATCGTGCGGATATCGCAAACGCCGATGCGTCCAGACAGCGATGCGGCGCAAGCCAGCGCGCCCTCGGCAGAGGCTAAAGCCCTGTTATTTCGCGTCGTTGTCGCCCTGGAAAAAAGCCAAGTGCGCGCATTCGGCAAGCATTTCGCGCTCAAACCCGGGCTGACGTTAGAAGCAGACGTCATTGGCGTGCGTCAACCGCTTTGGCGTTGGTTATATGCGCCGATCGCCGCGCCAATTTGAAAGCCCAAAAAACTTTGCCCGCCAAATTTTGGAACCCACATGTTGCATCCAACTGAAATCTCCACGTCAATCACAACCAAGGAAAGTGCTGCAGTGCCGTCAACAGCATCACTGAAGGTACTAATTGCAACTTTTCCACATGACAGCACTGCGGTGATTGTGGATCAGGCGCTGTCGCGCTTGGGTTGCGAGGTGACGCGTTGGATGCTGGCTGATTTTCCCGGGTGCCAAACGATCACTTACAGTATTGGTTCCGAACAGCCCGTTGCCATGTTGGCAAACGGCCCTGGCATCGGCTGTGATCTGGCACAAGTGGATGTGTTTTGGCGCCGCCGGTTTAGTTCGGCATCAGTGAATACAGAAGTTTTACATCCAGATGACGTCGCCGCCGCACGCGCAGAATGCAACTCGCTGTTAACCGCTGTAGTCGGTGCGCTGGCACCCAACGCTCAGCACATCAATACCGAGGCCGCACAAAAAAAGAGCGACAACAAACTGTGCCAGCTGATGGCCGCCAAGCAAGTCGGGCTGGCGATCCCAGCAACGCTGATTAGCAATGATGCAACGGCGATCCGCGCCTTCATAAAGCGCTACGCAAGCGGCGAAGTGGTGCACAAACTGCTATCTGGCAAGACTTGGGAGGAGCAGGGGATCGGTTTTGGCAGCTTCACCGCACGCGTCACGGTTG
>JAYVAQ010000406.1:0-3805 GCA_043750875.1 Rhodanobacteraceae bacterium | reverse complement strand
CGCGAAATGGAAGTGCTAGCGCGTTTGGAGCATCCAGGGATTGCGCGTTTATATGAAGTGGGTTCAACCCCAATGGCCGGGGCATCTGCTGGTGCCGAGCAGCCTTGGTATGCGATGGAATACGTCGATGGGCTGCCGTTAGATGAGTTTGTAAAGCGTGGCAAACTCGGCGTTAAAGACATTTTTAGCTTGGTCGCTAAGATTGCGCACGCGCTGCAGTTTGCACATCAAAAAGGCGTCATCCACCGCGATATTAAACCAGCAAATATTTTGGTCGACGCCAATGGCCAGCCTAAAATTTTGGATTTTGGCATTGCGCGCTTAAACGAGCCGCAGGCGCAACAGACGCCGGCGCAAACGCGATTTGGCCAGATTATCGGCACGCTGGCGTATATGAGCCCAGAGCAGATGTCTAGCTGCAGCAATGCTGACGTACGCTCCGATGTCTATGCGCTTGGCATTGTTTTGTATGAGCTTTTGACTGGTGAATTGCCGATCAAAATCAGCACGACATCCTTGCTTGATGCGATCAAATTGCTGGCTGAAGGTAAGCGTAAATCCCTGAGTGAGCTGCGGCCAAATTTGCGCGGTGAAGTCGAGTTGATCGTCAATACTGCGGCAAACAGGGAGCTAAATCAGCGTTATGACTCGGCAGCGAGTTTCGCCGCAGATTTGGAAAACTATCTCAACAACCGCCCGTTGAAGGCGCGCCGCCCGAGTTTCAGCTATGTGCTGGGCAAATTTGTGCGACGCAATCGGGCGTTAGCTGCGGCATTGGCGCTAGCGATTTTTTCGTTGTTTGGCGCGACTGCCTGGGCGCTGATGGCGGCAAAATCAGAGTCTGCCGCGCGAAAAATTGCCGAGCGCCGCGCGGCTGAGGCGCAAGCGGCGATTGGATTTATCAATCAGCTGTTCTATGCCATTGACCCGGCGCAGGCGCAAGGCAAGCAGCCGACCGTCGCCGAGGTCGTTGCGACGGTTTTGACACCGGAATATCAGGCGCCGAAGGACTTAAGCGTCGCGACCACAGTGGATATTACTTTGGCGAAGGTCAATTCGCGTTTGGGGCGCTATCAAGACGCCGAAACTTTGGCCGCGCGCGCGGTAAAAAGTGCCGATGCCGCCTTCGATATCAGCGCCGATTTGAAAGCGTCGGCACATTTGCGGCTAGCGATTGCGAAATGGGAGCAAAAAATTGCAGGCGACAAGGAATTCAAGGAACTAAGCCCAGAACAACTGCGTTTGGAGTACACGCCGTATCTGAATGACCCAGCGTTACGGGATCCAAATTTAAGCGCGAATGATCAAATCCAGGCGGAGCTCACCATCGCTGCCATTTACCAAATGTCGCGGCAGCTGGAAGCCTCGAAAGCGCAATTTGAGCGCACCATGGCGCGCTTGACCGCCGCCAACGATCAAGAAAATTTGGACGAAGTGCAGCAGCAGTACCTGTCGGTAATGATCAAATGGCGGCAATACTCGCCCACCATTATGAAAGTATTGGAACAACGCTTGGCTGCGGCGCAGCGTTTAGGCGCGAAACACCCACGCGTGGTCGAAAGCTATTCGCAGCTCGGCCAGCAGGCGGCGTCGCGTTATCAATATGCCGATGCGGTGCAATATTTGGCGGCCGGGCTTGAAGTTGCACATCAAATTTACCCACCGGATTTCCCTGACTTTAGCTATCTAAATGTGGCTTATGCCGCCTGCTTGATCAATAACGGTCAGAGCGCGCCGGCGATCCAGCTGTTAGAGCAAACCTTGGCAGCCGAAAAGCGTCCGCAAATGCAGGCTTATGTACGCGGTTGGTTGGGCTATGGACAGTTCAAGGCAGGCGATTTGGTACAAGCGGAAAGTAATTTGCGCTGGATTGTGGAGAACCACCCGCGCCACGACACTTGGACCTACCTGCCGGCACAGCAACGATTGGGCTTACTGTTATTGCGTAAAGGCGTACTTGCAGAAGCAAAAAAGCATTTGGATGAAGTACATCAGCGCGCGCCCGAGGCGTTTGGGCCGGACAGCTCCCGCGTCACTGAAATGGCGATTGAGCGCGCCGAGCTCATTTTGGCGGAAAAGGACTATGCGAGGGTGCTGCGGGAATTGCCGCCGCTGATTGCGAGGTTTAGCAATGAATTTGGCGACGAAAAGGTGCCGCCGGTCAAAGTGGCGCTGGCGTACTTAGATGCCGCGAAACTTGCGTTGGCAAAGTAAAAGGGATGCGCGCGCTTGCGTAACCGTGGTCGCAGAACTACTCTGGAGCATAATCGTGGCGAATTCGCTCGAATTTTCTAATTAGTTGAGTTGATGCAATGAATGCTGTGATTTCTAGTATGGCGGATGCCAATCGATTGGCGACAACCGGACGAACTGTTGAGGGGAAAGTTGCCTTAGGGGATTTGCCGCGCCTGACCGGGCTGTTGGTTGAGCCGTTCGGTTCGGTGAATTATAAGCTGGTTTTTTCTACCGACATGGTCGGGCGTGCCTGCGTGCGGGTGTTGCTTAATGGTGCTGCACGTTTATTGTGTCAGCGCTCGCTAGAAGGATTTGATTTCAAAATCGACAGCGATACCCAGCTTGGATTTATTGCGGCAGAGGAAGAAGAATCCGCGTTAATGCCGGGTTTTGATCCGATTTTGGTCGATCCGGCAATGATCACGCATGATGCGATCACGCCCCTGGGGCTAGTCGAAGACGAATTAATTTTGCTAATACCACCCGTGCCAGTGAACCCGGCGCTGTCCAACACTGAAAGCCCAGGTGTTTGGCAGGCACGCGCGCCTGAGAAAGCACATCCGTTTGCAACTTTGGGCAGTCTGCTTAAAACCAAGCCAAGCTGAAGGAAAGGCGAGCCAAAAAATTTAGCGCGCTGACACCGCTGAAAAATTGGCTATACTCGCGGGCTACGTTTTTTGAACGCTCTATTCGTTGGTCTCGCGAGATGCGACACGGCTGAGGCGGGCCTTTCAAAACCGAATGCCAATCAAGGCAATGTTGTTTAAATTAAATATGTAATTTTGGAAAAGGAAATCCGCCATGGCCGTTCAAAAATCTCGCGTTACCCCTTCACGCGCCGGCATGCGCCGCTCGCACGATGCATTGACCGCAACTCAACTTGCGACCGACAGCACCACCGGCGAAGTACATCGCCGCCATCACATCACCGCTAGCGGCTTCTACCGTGGCAAAAAAGTGATTGATATCAAACAAAAAGTGAGCGTTGAAGAAGGTACCGAAGGCTAAAACCTTTGCGTCCTACAAATTTGCATTGAATGTTTTGCCAAGGCAAAACACTAGATCGGATTAAACGTTTTGCTAAGGCAAAACACTGTATCGGATTAAATGTTTTGCTTTAGCAAAACAATAGGGCCGGAGACGCAAGTCTTCAGGCCTTTTTTCGTTGCTAAGCCCGCAGATTTTTCGTTAGCCACCTTGCTTGATGTAGCGCGCATGGCTAATCTAGGCGAATGGATATTGGCCTTGCTCGAACTGAATCTACCCACGCCGAATTGCAAGCGCTTGCAGCTAAGTTGAACCAGCTTGTAGAAGTCGCACGCAAGCTTGACGCAGAAAATCGCACGCTCAAATCAGTGCAGGCGGAATTGCTTGATGAGCGCGCTGCCTTGACCGGTAAAAACGATCAAGCGCGTGCGCGCATCGAAGCAATGATTTCTAGATTGAAGGCTATGGAGCAACACATTTGAGTTCAACCGTTTCCCTTCGAATTTTTGATCGCGACTACAAACTGAGTTGTCCATCTGAACAACGAGAAGGACTTTTAGCCGCCGCACAAGCGCTAGATGCA
>JAYVAQ010000405.1:0-12746 GCA_043750875.1 Rhodanobacteraceae bacterium | reverse complement strand
CCAGCGCCAACTGATCGACGTTCTCAAACGCAAAATGCACCACGTCTTCGTCGATGTGGGCGCGAATATTGAGTTTGGAATTAACATAGCCAGTCGCTTGCACGCTTGCTTGCACAATAAGTCCGGTTGGGCCGCGTTTTTCTTCCTTGATACCACCCAAATGTAGGCGTTTGAAAGTTTCCGATATGCCACGCACGCGATCGTAACTATTGAGCGTCAATCGTGTCGCCTTTTCCGTGTCTACACGGGCCTTCCAACGCAGCTCTAATGTGTATTCATTCAAGCGACTTTCACCGGGCACGAATAGCCAGTCAAAATTTGGAATCGCGTCAAAATTCCCATAACCCGCGATTTCATAGCTTTGCCGTACGTTCGGCCGTATTTCCTTTAGCTGACCATTCAGTTCGCGCAAAAACCGCTCCAGGTCATGCATCGCGGGCATCGTTTCATTTTGAAAGCGCTGTTTACGCGAGTCTTTCGTAGCGACTTCGCTATTTTGCTCGCCCTTGAGTGCCTGTGCGCGTTCGTTCAGTCGTTGCAGGAGTGACATGATCTTGAATCCAATATTTTAAGCCGATAGTGGCAGCCACACCGTCTAAAGTTAGCAGTTTTCGCAGTGATTTTGGCGATAAGATCGCGCTCTTAATCAATTGGTCGAACTAAAAAATCATGCGCAAACTTGAACTCTATTATTCCCCAGGCTCCGCTTCGCTTGCCGTGCATTGGCTGCTGATTGAGCTAAATTTGTCACATACTTTGCGGGCCGTTGATTTGTCAAAAGCCGAGCAAAAAAGCGCTGACTATTTGAAGCTCAACCCTGCTGGCGTGGTACCAACGCTATTGATTGACTCTAAACCAGTGACCGAGGCGGCTGCAATATGCCTACATTTGGCCGATAGTTTCAAAGGCAGCCGCTTGGCTCCGGTGCCGGGCACTGTCGAACGCGCGCACTATTATCAATGGATGTGTTTTTGTGCCAACACGCTACAACCCGCTTATCGAACTTGGTTCTATCCGGCTGAAGTTGCGGGTGAGGCCAATGCGGACGCGGCAAAAGCGGCGGCTCGCGATAAAATTGAAGCCGCGTGGCAGCGTGTTGAGGCGCATTTGGCAGCGACTGGCCCATTTTTGCTAGGCGCGCAGATGACTACGGCCGATTTTATGTTGACTATGTTGATGCGTTGGTCACGCAATATGCCTAAACCTGCGCACACGTCGCCAGCATTGGCGGAATATGCAGATCGAATGAAATCGCTACCCAGTTTCATTGAGCTTTATGCGCGCGAGGGTTTGACTGAGTGGAGCTAGCTAGCTTGCCACCTTAGCAGGCAGAAACGCATTTACGGTCAGTTTTTAGCCTCAGCAAATTTGCAGTAAAAAAAACGGCGGGCTTTTGGCCCGCCGTTTTTAATTTACTTCGTTTAATACGACTGCAATTTAGAACTTGACCGAGAAGCTGGTGAAGAAGTATCGACCAACTTGGTCATAACCACCAGGTGCATTACCGTTCAATGCGAGCGTGTTACCAGTCAGCGGTGGCTCTTTGTCGGCAATGTTATTCACACCAACGCTCAACTCACCAAATTCACCGATGTAATACGAGCCTGATAAATCAAAATAATTATAAGAGCCGATCCCGCCCCGTGGTGCAACCAAAGTATCGGTTGTGACTGGCCGACCCTGGAAGGAATAATCTACCGAACCATAGTAACGCCACCTTACGTTGACCGAGTAAAGATCACGCGCATAATTGACATTAGCAATATGACGCCAATTTGGATCTTGGCACTGAATACTAATTGTGCCTTCACAGTCATAAGTTGCGGCAGCTTCACCTGGCAAGCCTGCTAAAGGATTAATTTCCTTCTTTAGCAAATAAGACCCTTGAAGCGACGTAGCAAACCTTCCGCCCAGCGCTTCCCAGCCGTAAGTTGCGCCTAAGTCGATCCCACTATAGGTCTGTTCACCAAAGTTGTTGGTAAGGTTGCGCACCAAACCCGAGGTGTTTACGTCATTGCCACGAAATAAATCGCCACCAGGGCCGCGGCGGATCAAATTGCAGAGCGAACCAGTCCGACATGCCTGAAGAATGGTTGGAGCGCCAATTGTCGCAATAGTATCTTGCAGTTCAATAAGATAATAATCGGCGGTCAATTGCAAGTCGTCGATAGGCTCAGCGACGAAGCCAAAAGTCCAGGTGTCAGCAGTTTCAGGCTCTAGCGTTAAGTTTCCACCAATTTGCTGATTAAGTTGTCCGGCAGGATTGGCTGCAATGTTACCGTACCGCGCAGCTGTAACACCTTGAAGCGCACACTCTGCGGCGGTGAAAGTAGGTGTTGCACCTGCACATGGATCAATACCGGTAAATAATGCAATCTGATTAGTTGCGAACAGGTTATTGATACCTGGGGCACGAATTGCACGGTTGTAACCACCACGAACGCGGTAGTCACTGATTTGCGCAGAGAAGCCAAACTTGTAGCTGTCGGCATGACCGGAACGGTCATAATCGGACAAGCGATAGCCCAGATCGAAGTCCAGGCTGTCAAAGAAAGCGACATCTTTCAACACGGGGATTTTGCTTTCTAAGAACAGCTCTTTAACTCTAATTTCGCCACCCACTGGAATCGATGGACCGCCGGAGCCAGCAAAATTGCCAGCTTGACTGTCGGTGTCTGCCGCGAAGTCATATTCGGAACGACGTGATTCAACACCAACAGCTAAGCCGACATTGTCGCCACCAGCAGAACTAAAGCCGAAGCCCAAATCACCAGTTACATAGGCGTTGAACTGGGTCAGCGCAGTTGCGGTCTCAAACAAACTGATACCAGCCAGCGCGTTTGCTGCAGCTGCGGTTACGCCATTGGGTCGGAAAACGTTATACGGCAAGCAACCTGCAAACGATCCGGCTGGGCAACCTAACAGCGCTTGTTGAATGCGCGGAGTTAAGAAATCATTAAAGCCCTGGCTGTCATCACGTACACGGCCATACAGGAATGAGGTGTTGTACGACCAGTTGTCGGTCAATGCGCCTTCAACACCACCCACGACACGGAAAGTATTGGATTCATCAATTCGCAGGCGAGGACCGCCTTCAACGTTGCGCTTAGCCACATAGACGTTGACTGGATTTGCAGCATTCAATCCCAAATCGCGACACGCCGTACCGATCAGCGGATTGGAGCAATTTAAGCCTGAAAGCAGCGTGAAAAACGCACCAGATTCCGCAATCTGCGTCGAATCCTGGCGATTCGTGAACATGGTTTCTAAGTACGGCTTGAAATTTTCGTTGATCTCATACTTGATCGAGCTACCGAAGGTGTAACGCTCGTCTGGACGTTGGAAATAGTTGATGGGTGCGTAGTTATAAGGCGCGCCGTATGCATTGTTGAACGTTCCATTCGCATTTAGGCTAGCGCTTGAACCTCGCCCGGTAGCAGGCTGGTAAAAGTAAAAATTACCGGCTGCGTTGGTGGCGGAACCACCGCAGGCAGTTCCTGCAGCATTTAATGCACACGACGAATAATCGCGCTCACCTTGGAACAAACTTTCGTTGTCACGCCAGGTTAACCAAGCCATTGCATGGCCAGCGCCTTCAGCGAATGAGCTGCCGATGGCGATATCAACGTTTTTGGAAACACCGTCAATGCCGGAACTGCCCTTAGGCACGTTGAAATTGCGTGCGGCTAAGCGGCCTTGAATGTACTCATTATCATTCTTGTGTTGATAGCCGTTGTAGCCAACATTGACGCTAACGCCTTCAAATTCGGTATCCAGAATAAAGTTCACCACGCCAGCAACAGCGTCTGAACCATACACAGCCGATGCGCCGCCGGTCAGAATTTCGACGCGGCTGACCAGGGCTGCTGGAATGATACTAATGTCTGCAACTTCTTGCGCGCCGGTGGCTAAGCGGTTGCCGTTGACCAATGTCAAGGTGCGCTGCGGCCCAAGGCCGCGCAAATCGACGGTTGGGTAGCCGGTCGATGGATTGTTTTGAAATGAATCAAATGCAGGTGAAAGTTGTGGATATTGATTGACCAGGTCATCAATACGCGTTGCGCCGCTAATTTTGACCGCTTCAGCGCCGATTTCAACGACTGGCGAAGAAGAGGTGATTGTTTGACTCTTAATGCGGGTACCCGTGACGACGATTTCGTCGAGGTTTTCCGCCGATTCTTCTGCTTTTTCAGCATCGGTTTGAGCAAATGCCGAGGAAGCAACGAGCGCAAATCCAGCAATAAGGGCAAATCGAATTGAACGTGTAAGTTCGTTTTGATTAATCATTTGTTTTTTTCTCCAGTACAGCAGAGCCGTTAAGAAAACCAGCCCCGCAACGCAAGGCCATTGAATTTGCGCCCAAAATTAGACACAAGTCGGAAGGTTAACAGAGAGTTAAGCGATGCGGCTAGTGTCTTATCAAGTTACACCGGCGTTACAGTCATCCAGCGCGTTTAGGCGCTGATTCAGCTAGTGCTGATGACTATTTAGACTCCGCAAAAAAGCCCAGGCATTTCTCAACGTCTGGGCTTTTAGATGTTTTTGCTTAATCCGATTAAAACTTCATGCTCGCTTTTACATAAGCAAAGCGCCCGTTCGGAATATCGTAGGTCGATGCGTCATAACCGTTCAACGAACAAGTAATGCAAATCGGCGGCTCTTTTTCAAAGAGATTGTTGACGCCGGTACTTAAGGTCAAGCCTTCATTGAACAGCGGTGTTGCCCAGGCGAGCTTGACATCGTGATACACAACCGAACTTAGGTGGTTGAAACTCTGCGATTCATTTGAACAAAGTGACGGTGAAAACCCTTGGAAGTCCTCGCCGCAGTTTTCGTCTACGCCACTGACATAGCGAATGTTCCAATTGGCCGACCAGTTGATGCGCTCCCAGTTCAAATCTAAGTTGCTGGCAACGCGCGGAATCGAGCCATCATTCAACTCACGCCCAACTCGACGCGGGTCAATCGTGCCGATCGCGTCTTTGCCTTCATAGTCGTTGACGTGTGTAGTGCTCCAAGCTGCGCCAAAGCTTCCTAGATCGGAATCAGGCAAACGCCAGTTCACCGTGAAGTCGACGCCATCGGTTTCAACATTACCGAAGTTCTGCAGGCGGTTTTGAAAGCCGTTGATTTCCCCGGTTTGTACGCGCGTTATACCGTTGCAAAAACCACTGGTTGGATTGGCAACACAAAGGTTTAACTGAGTCTGTGCATCTAATGCCTGAATCGCATCGGCGATTCTATGACGGTAGTACGTCAATTCGAAATCTAACGACTTGGCAAAACCGCTATCACGCGCAAATTCTGGGCTGAAAACTGCGCCGCCAGTAAGACTTTTCGCGGATTCTGCAATCAGCGTAGGATTGCCGCCGGTGATGACCGAAATCTGCGGGTTGGTTTGCGTGTAATTTGTCGGCACGCCCAGCGTAGTGCAGCCCGCTGGACGCGATGCGCTGGCATTGCAAGGGTCTTGTAACACGGCGTCGAATTGCGCTGGGCCACCAAAAAGCTCGCCAATCGAAGGCGCACGAAATCCTTCGGCGTACGTGCTTCTAAATGTGAGTGAATCGCTTGGCTGCCAACGCGCCGTCAATTTGCCGTTGGTGTCGCCCGAGGACGTCGAGTAATCCGAATAGCGCGCAGCCAACGAAAGATCAAGACGTTTTGCCCACGGCTGGTCGGCAAGTAATGGCAGATTAAATTCCGCAAACACTTCATCTACATCATATTTTCCGCCGCCCGGCTGAGCGGGCACGCCGTTGCTATCGCCGCGAACAATAATTGGGTCTGGATCGAACCGACCGTCAAGTCGACGATGCTCAACGCCTGCGGCAAAACTAACCGGGCCAGCAGCAGTGAAATCAAAAAGATCGCCAGTTATGTTGGCCGAAATCACGGTCAAGTTCTGTTCGCTGGTATCGGTGCCGTTAAAAGCGATGTAGTTCAGCATTTCCGGCGTGAGCGTTCCTGGCCCACCAAACAGATTTAACGGCACACAAGGAGCCGTGCAGTTCGCAACTGGCCCCAGCGCTTGTGCGATCCGGGCAATGTTGTAGCTGCCGCGTGTAGTCTGCTCGGCATCATTTTTTGCACGCACCAAGTTTAGATCCCAGCTCATCAAACGTTGACCCAGATCGAAACTGCCTTCAAGGCCAGCACCGAAATAGGTCGTTTGCACATTTTGATCAAAGATACGCGGCCCACCTTCAATAGGACGGCGGCCTAAAAAGCGAAAGTTCGCATTTGGGCCTGTCGCAATCAGGTCAATGCCAAACGGATTAAACGGGTTCGTGCGGCTGACGCCAACGGTATCCGCGCGCGCGCCTGTTCCTGCACCAAAACCAATAAAAATGGGTTCCGGTGCGGCTTGATTTACGCTGTCACGTTCGTTGTAAAGCAACTTCGCATAACCTGTTGTTGTCTCGGAAAATTCGTAGCGAACTTGCCCAAAAATACCTTTGCGCTCGCTCGGCGTAATGACCAAATTGAACGGCGCGAAATTAAAACGATCACTGTTGTCAAAGTTGTTGTAATCACTGTTTGGGCCGGTAGGATTATTAAAGTCATAGCGTGGGCGCCCGCTAACACCTCGATTGAGCGCCAAATTGACTTCTTGCCCGGTGCGAGGGTCGGTAAAACGAAAACGGCCTTCAGGCGTTGCTGAACTCGCAAACGCTAGGCCGCCGCCTGGAACGGGAAATCGCGCTTGATCTCGATCTATGGAATTGACGCTTTTTTGGTCGTAGTAACTAGCACTGACTACAAAACTGAGCGCTTCTAGTTTTTTGCCGAAGCTCACGTCCGCGACAACATTTTCGCCGTCGCCTTCACCGAAGTATTCGCCATACTGAACGTTCGCGACACCGCCGTCCATATCGCGCTTGGTGATAATGTTGATCACGCCCGCTATCGCGTCGGAACCATAAATCGAAGATGCGCCATCTTCCAAAACCTCAATTGAATCCACCACAGCCATCGGAATGGTGTTTAGATCGACAGACGCGCTGACACCCGAGGCCGAGGACTCATTAATCCAGCGAATACCGTCTACGAGCACCAAAACGCGGTTCGAGCCTAAATGCCGCAAATCGACCTGTGCAGAGCCCGCACCTACGCCACCACCGCTGGGCGGATAACCAAAATTTCCCGATGAATTAAATCGCACATTGAGCGAGTTTCCGCTTGCGGTCAGCTGCTGCAAAACTTCGCCAATAGATTGAATCCCGGATTTTTGCAAATCTTCAGCGGTTAGAACACGAACCGGGGCTTGTCCGGCAACATCAGCCTTCTTGATACGTGTTCCGGTGACTGTAATGCGGTCTAGGGTTTGCTGCTGTTCTTGAGCGTGTGCAAAACTAGGTAAAAGTGCTGTGATTGCTGCGCTGAGCGCCGCAAATTGCAGTTTTTTCATGTTGGCTCCGATATGAAATTGAAAGAAGACTCTATAATGAATTGCTTGCCAGATCGAAACAAATCGTTACGAATTCATTAAAGCCCGCGAACGGTAATGCAAAATCATGTTTTCGGAAAGTGGCAAGGGTGCCGACGACAGCTAGCCCATGGCTTGCAGCATCGCGGCCATCTTTTGATGGATCAAATTGACCGCCTTGAGTGGTCGAATGAGCACTTTAAAGTCGACAATTTTGCCTTTGTCATCCCATGTAATTATGTCTAGGCCATTGACGGTAATGCCATCAATCTCCACTTGAAACTCCAACGCAGCGTCGGATGCACCAACGATTTCCCGAACGTAGTTGAACGAGTCATTAGAAAAGACTTTGAGCGCAGCGGCAAGATATTGCGTCGTGATCGCTTTACCAAGTTGTGGAGCATGCACAACAGGAGAGTGGAAGACGACATTGTCAGCTAGCAATGCGTTCAAGCCTTGGGCGTTTCTTGATGCGACCAACGCATGCCAACTCGCGAGGGCGGGATTCGTCATTTCAAAAGCTCCAGGTTGATTTTTCATAATCAATGGTGCTTGCTTCTGCCTGCGCGCACAAGCTCGAAAGACAAGGCGCTTCAATTGTGCTTGCTGTTTGGAATGCTGACTTTTGCCAATTGAGTAGGCAAAAAAATTAGTCGCCGATAAATTCGCCTACAACATTCAACGAGTCCACCCGATCACAGGTGGTTTTTATTGCGATCAGTATCGGCACCGCTAATAGCGCACCAGGAATTCCCCACATCCATCCCCAAAACAGCACGGATAGAACAATCACCACTGGATTAAGGCTCAGGCGTTTGCCCAACACCATCGGTGTAATTAAATAGCCTTCGATAATCGATAGCAAATAGAACACGATCGGCACCATCAAGCTGCGCCAAAGATCATCAAAACTAAGTAAGCCGACCACACTAAAAATGACGATGCTCGCTATTTCCCCAAGGTAGGGTACAAAGTTAAATAACGCAACCATCACGCCCCACAACACCGGATTGGGTACGCCCATGGCATACATGGCAAGCCCGACGGCGGTGCCCAGCGCGATGTTGATCAAGGTGACGGTAAATAAATAGCTCGACACCGCCGTTTCAACTTGGTTGGCGATATCGACCTCACGCTTTTTATCGGTAAACCGGGGCGTTGCCGCCACCACTTTGCGCAAAAACAAATTTCCTGACGCCAGTAAAAAATACAGCAGCACAAAGGTGCGCGCAGTACTAATGGCGAAGTCTTGCGCCGCACCCAGTACCGTGCCGGCCATGGACGGTGCTTGTACCGTGACCTCCTGGACTTTGCCCGCGCTCGCCCCGCCCGTGGCCATTTCTTGGGTCATGCTTTGCACCTGCGCGGTGGCGGTTGCTACATCTTTGACGGAACCTGCGACGCTGCGTAGCTTGGCGCCGATTTCTTTTAAGCTTTGCGGCGCTTTCGCCACCCAATCACCCGCCGGCCCGGCTAAGTTATAAACACCAGTAAATGCAAGCGCAAAAACACCAATAACGATAATGGCGCCGGCAACGGGCGGGGGAATAAAAAACTTGCGCATGCCGCGCACCACGGGCAGGAAAACCAAACTCAGAATCAACGCGGTTACCACCGGCAGCAGTAACTCGCGCGCCAATTTCAGCGACGCGATCAAGGCAAGTAGGAAAATCCCTTTCACCGCCCACGAGCCAGCGAGTGTTCGATATTGCGGCACTCTCGCTTCAGCGGGTGCTGGTTCGATTACGGGTGTGCGTGCAACCGGGGCGAGTTCGATCGCAGCCGGTTCAATTGTCGTTGTAACGTCAAGCTCAAGAGTTGTTCGTGCGTTAGCTTCAGCCAAAGCATCGTTTTCTTCGGTAGATATGGTCTGCGCGATCAATGAACTGCTCCGGGGAAGTGGCTTAGCGAAGCGTAGCGCCTGTGCGTAGAATTTTGATGAACTGCATACCCTCCTGCAGCATGCCCGAGACACGCTTACCCAGCAGCCACGTTGCCACGCCAATCGCAAGCTTAATTACCGGCGCCGGATTGCGAGTTAGCAAACGCATCGTTAGGCTACGTGGGTAAGTCAAATCCTTACCTGAGACGCTGCTTTGTCGCAGCTGATAGCTTGGAGTCAGTTGAAACGCAATAATTTCGCGCTGCTCGGCGAGCTGACGACGTAATCCCAGGCGTTGTTCCAGAAGCGATTTAGGCTCGGATTTGATTTCAGCGGCGAGGCTCATAACTTTGCCTTCAACAGTGCGATATCGGCGGCAATTTCTTCGCGCGTTGCGGCAAAGCTCAGCGCACCCAGCGCAACTTGCCGCGTTAGCGTGCGAACTGCGACCAAAAATATTAGGAGGTAAATCACTAGTACGGTGGAGGTGACCGGAATTTGATACGGCGTGTTCCAGCTCAGCGCCATGGCGACCAAACTTCCCAACAATAATAAACAGATCGCGCTGACCAGGCCGACGAGAGCGGCTATAGCAATACGCGTCAAGCGTATTTTTTCTTCGGCCCATTCAACGCGTGCAAGCTGGCTATGCAGCGCAGCTTGCGCGAATAATGCGCCACCCGCGGAGCGCAGCAAACGCAGCGCGCTCAGCGGGTTGAACTCAAGTCCTGGGTTCATGGCGCGCCTTTTTAGCCGCGACGGGCGAGAACAATGCCGAGCAACAAGCCGATTCCGGCGCCGATGCTGATCGACTTCCAAGGTTGCTCATGCACGTATTCATTGGTAGCGCTTGCGGCATGCCGTGCACTATCACTGATTGCAACCCCAGCCGCCGTGACGGTTTCTTTCGCAGCACCGATGCGTGCGCTCAGTTTGGCTTTTGCACGCGTCAAGTCTTCGCCGGTCAATGTTGTGGTTTCCTTGACCAAATCTTCAACGTCGCCCAGGAAGCTCTTAAATTCATTGGATATGCCACTGGCGAGTTCTTTGGCGGTTTGAGTATTCGTATGCATAGGTTTTCCTTATCTCTATTTGATGTTGGTGCCGCATCAGTTTTTGATGTCGGAAGCGCAAAGTAAGAAATCTGCCCAGCCTGCGTCTGTACGCTGACGCGCATAAAGCATTAACAGCAACCTCCCGGGCACCGCGTGCGCGCCGCGCCTTATGTGCGACACCAGACGGACATCTCGCTTCTGACTGCGCAACCCTCGCTTGGTCAGCATGACATCACGTCGGCTGCAATCAGCTTTGTTAGCTAACAGGAGTAGGAGGATGAAAATGACACATATTTTCGACACAGTTAAGGTTTTGGATTTACGCAGGGCCGTTGGCGCCAGTGTTTTGGCATTTAGTTTGTTGGCGAGTGTTGGCTGCGCATCGGTTTCGCGTGCGCCTACGGATGCCTTTCAAGCCGCGGATATCGCGATTGCCAATGCCGAAAAAGAGGAAGCATCAGAATTTGCCCCAACCGAGCTAATAGCAGCGCGCAACAAAATTGCCGCAGCACGCGCGGCGGTTGAGCGGAATCCGCGTGAGGCTGAAATCATGCGCGCGCGGCGTTTAGCCGAGGAAGCGCGCAGCGATGCCGAATATGCGTCTGCACGGGCGCGTGATGGCCGCGAGCAAGCCGTTAATGCTGATTTGCAAAAAAACAATGACACCCTGCGCGAAGAATTACAGCGCACCTCAGGAGGCATGCAATGAAAACGAACGAAATGATTAACGCCAAGACCAGCCTTCGTCTAGCCGGCGCAGTGCGCTTTGCTGCAGTAACCTCCTTGGTAGTAATGCTTTCCGCGTGCGGTTCCAAGCAGGTGCGCAACCCAGATGCGGTGCGCGTGCAAAATGACTTGATCGCATTGCAGGCAGATCGAAATTTGGCAACGCAATCGCCGATATCAATGCAGGAAGCGGAAAAAGCGGTGCAAGTTGCGCTAGTGCCCGAGCGCGACAAAGTCTTAAGCGCGCATAGGGTGTATCTGGCGGATCGCAAAGTGCAAACCGCACGCTCCCTAGCGCAAGCCCAATATGCTATTGAGAATCGCAAAGCTTTAAGTCAGGAAAGTAACGAGATTCGTCTGGACGCGCGTACTCGCGAAGCCGATGCGGCTAATCGTGAAGCTGACGCCCGCACCCGCGAAGCGATGGCCGCCACCAGTGAGGCTAATGCCGCGCGTGATCAAGCGCGCAACGCGTTGAACGAAGCGAGTGCTGCGAAAGCCGAAGCTGAAGCGCGCGCAATGGAAGCCGGTAGTGCCCGCAATGATGCCGAAATGGCCCGCCTGCAAGCTGAGGAAGCTAAAGCCGCTGCGGACATGGCGCGTATCGACGCTGAGATTGCAAAGAACGAAGCTAATGATGCGATGAACGAGGCCACTATTGCCAAAGGCGAAACCAACGCCGCATTAGACGCTGCAGATGCCGCCATGCGCCAGAACGCCGCCCTCATGTTGCAACTTGCGGACATGCAGGCGAAAACCACGGATCGCGGCATACAGCTCACACTTGGCGATGTTCTGTTTTCCACTGGAAAAGCCGATTTAAAAGCCGGTACGGCGGCGAAATTGGATCAACTTGCAAAAGCATTAGTCAGTGCGCCCGATCGAAATATTGTGATCGAAGGCTTTACCGACAATGTCGGCAGTGATGCCTCGAATATGGTGCTTTCACAAAACCGCGCAAACACCGTGTCGAATTATCTCAGTAGCCATGGCGTGCCCGCATCGCGAATCACCGCGAACGGCAAGGGCGAGGCTTTACCGGTGGCGGGCAATGACAATTCGGCGGGGCGCCAGCTGAATCGCCGCGTTGAAGTCACGATTGAAAACCCAACAAACTAAGCGAACAACCGGAGTTGATGGGCATCAGCTCCGGTTCTTGTAAAGCAACTGCTTCTATTAAGAAAACTGCAAGGTTTGTTCAAAAGATTTTAGTTCGTGACGTGCGAGGGCTAAATTCGCTCGACTGCGATCAAACACGACATAAAGAAATAGTTTCTGATTACGTTCTAGGGGCCGAACCAGGTGATATTGCTTTCCCAGAGTGATCAAAATATCTTCAATTTCGTCATTGAACTTCAGCGCGGCCGCGACTCGCCTCTTGGCTTTAATTACTTCAGTATCGCCTGAGGCTGCAACTTCCAAGTTAATCGCGGTTCCGACGCCCGACAACATCAATCCGGAATCACTATCGACTAATGCAGCTGCGAGGAATCCGTCAATTCGGGTAAGTGGCGTGATATCGAACTTCGCCATAGTGATGCTCCTATTGTTTTAAATCGCCTTGGGACGTCCTGATTAACTGGCATATGGCGCGTTTGAGGTCCCACTATTTGCCAAATATGGGGTCTGCTTCAAGGCAGTTTTCGCCGCCGCT
>JAYVAQ010000404.1:0-4354 GCA_043750875.1 Rhodanobacteraceae bacterium | reverse complement strand
AGGGCTTCCTGTTCTGCCAATTCTTCCGGCGTTAAAAGCTTATTGATGGGCTGAGACTTGGCTTCGTACATTTTCTGTACAAACAACTGATACATCGGGTCTCGGTACTCGCGCGAAAATCCCAGTTCTGCTAAGTATCGGCGCAAACGCACCAGTTCTTCTTTCTCGGCGCCAGTCAAGCCACCGTTTGCATTCTTAGCCAGCAATTCATTACGCCGCTGCAGATCGTCTAAGGTCTGCTGATCTAGTGTCGAAGGCAGGCCAAATAGCTCGCTCTTCAATAGGCCGGCCACCCCCATTCCCTGTGGATGCTCAACTGGTTTGTCCACCACCGTGCGATTGCCATCTCGACGCAAAATATGCACCTGCTCGCGCCGAAGGCTGCCGACCATCATCGGGTCGTGGGTGGTAATCAGGATTTGCGATTCACCCTGCACCAGCGCGGTGGCGTCGGAGGTCAGCACGCCTTCGATATCGTCGAAGTAGCGCAGCTTCCAGATCGGGTTCAAATGCGTATCTGGCTCGTCGAGTAGGAACAGGCAGTTGTCTTCGCGGGTGATGCGCATCAGGCCCAGCACGGTGAGCATTTGCAGCTCGCCCTCGGAAAGCTGGGTAAAACTCACGTTGCCGCCGTGCGCATCGCTTTTTTTCACGGTGATGCGTACTTCTTCGATCAGATCGCCAATGTAGGCGCCCTCGGCATAGCGAAAGAAGCTGTCGGTGCCGCCTACTAATTCACCTAGTTCTTTAAGTTTTTCCTGGCTTGGCACGAACAGATACAGCTGCTTTTGCTTTTCGCTGCGGCCACGGAAATCGATCTGTTTGGTGGCTTCTTGTTCAATCGGTGCCCAGGCTACTTGCCAGAGATTATCTAGAAACTCAGCGACGACATTGCCCCGCGCGTACCAGAAACGCGGGTCCCCTTCGGTTAGATCCTGTTCGTCCAATTTTCCGCGCAGACGATGCGGCTGTTTCAAAACAAACAACGCGGATTCCAGTGATTCAATATGCAGATTCTTCAGCACCTTCTTAAACACTGGGTCATCGGATAGCAAACATGCCAGTAAGACTAATTGGCTGTGGCCACCACGACAGTAAAACAGGCGGCGCAGGCGGTCGTCACCCGCTTGCCTTAACTTAGCCTCGCGGCGGCGCTTGGCTGCTTCTACGGCGCGAATATCAGCGTCGGAACCGGTGAAATTCTCCAGCAATTGTTCTGTAAGCACCTCGTCCGTGGCGATTTCTTGACGTTGATTGAAGCGGCGCTGGTGTTCCTGAAACAGTGATTCGATGCGCTCGTTGCGGCCAGAGTAATAAGCAAAGATGTGTGTTGGTAATAGGCGTGGGCCGCGTCGTTCATCCCGTTGTGCTTTTTCCGGCAGATCGTTTTTGATGAGGTATTCTTGGTTGACGCGATCACCGTCGACCCAAACAAAAGGGCGCTTTTGCTTGGTGGTGTCGGCTTCGATACGCAGGTTATGGCCACGAATACTGTATTCCAGCGTGTAATCGAAGGCAGCATCGCGGTCCAGATCTATATCGCGAAAAATGGTGATTAGCGCTTCAATAAGGTTCGACTTGCCGGTGCCGTTTTGGCCGATTAAGGCGTGGCTACGAATGCGCTTCGGCGCGGCATCCGCTGGCGCACCGGCAGCAGGCTGCAAGTGCGAATCAAAGGCGATGTCGAGCTCGCGCAGATTGCGAAACAATGGGATGCGGATGCGCAGCAGCTGCATATCAGGCGCTCACCGGCTCGGTTTGTTTTTCGCGCATTTCCGCCACGGCAGGTTCCAAAATCCAGCCGTGCGCTACTTCAGCTTTCAGCTGCGCGTAAAAGGCGTCAATTTCGCTACCGAAACGCTGCCATAAATCTTTGGCGCTCATTTCACCATTGTAGCGGGCTAGAATGGTGGCCAATGGCGCTTGGGCTTTGAGATCAGGCGCAGTACCCAAACGCAAAGTGGCTATTAGTTCGGTTTGCGGGGCTTTCATGGGTTCCTCAGCTGGTTTGATCGTGATGCCGGTGAGACTGGAAATGGCCGCATTCGAGAGTCGCCTCCCCAACACAGACACATGTTTAAGCTTCGCTTCCAGCACGTCACAGAAGCGCATTAGCTCTGAAACTCGAGTGACGATGCGGTGCTGCTCGCTGATCGGCACCAGAGGAAACCACATCGAACGAATAATCTCTGTATTGAGATTTGGTTGCCCTTGGCCCCTGGATGCAATGTCCTGAAGCCACTTTGTTTTTGACTTTAAGAACAAGTAAAGATATTCATCGAAAACTGCATCGTTTAACTCAATAAATGCAGCGATACCGTCATTGAATGTCGTTCGGAATTCGCAAATTGCGGGCACGCCTAACGTGGCTCCGCTATTGGTCAGGAGCACTGTTCTGGTGGAAATTTCCCGTGTTTTATTCAGGCCAGCTTGGGTGATGGTAGAAGTGAAGCGCTCAACTAACATTCCTTTTGCGGCCGTGACGTCGGCTACCTTAAGAAAGGGAATGTTGCCGCCGTAAAACTTTGGATCGCCAGCAGGCCTTGGAGCCGCCTCGCACGACACTAGCGATATCGTTTAGGCGTACCCACGCCCATTGCTCAGGAATGCTTCCGAGCATCTCAGAAATACCAGGGAAATCGATCACTGGCGTTTCTCGCTTTATGCGCTTCTCTGCAGACAGCTGCATTTTTCGCAAATGTAATGACTCAACAAGATTCGAGGTAAATCTTTCTGACTGTTCCGAGACATAGCCTTTGAACGCAATATCTAAGATCACCTGCCGTAAATCGGCCACATCCCCCGGCTCACCAAGCAGCCGCCCAAAATTATCAGCCAAGCGCGCCCAAGTGGTTTGCAACTCAAACGGACTGGTGGCGCTGGCGACGGCTTGTAAGGTGGACTGGCGCAGATTGTTTTGCAGTTTGCGGCGCGCTTGCTGCTGCGCTTCCAGCTTGTCGCACAAACGCATGAGCTCGTCGACTTTGGCGACGATGCGGGTTTGTTCTTCAATTGGAGGTATCGGAACTGGGAGTGCTCGTGCGGTGCTGGTATTCAATTCGACCTGCTGCGTTGTGCCAGATACCAGTGAATCAGGGTGTGATGGCTCAATTCGTGATTGCACCCAAGGCGAAGCAATTACACACCACAGATAACGTGGCGAGCAGTTGGCGAGACGAATAACGGTAACATGTGAGTCTGCTACGGCCGTAACGTTTTCGGCAGGTTGGTAAATTGCTACACGGCCGACTGTTCCGGTTCCCGTCGAATTCCACAATAAGTCACCAGCGCAAAGAAATCGCTCTTTGTTGTATGAATCCAATTGGTCTTCCGCCACAAAGCGCGCCGATGACAAATCAAAGCCTGACCATTGCACGCTTTTTTGTGAGATGACGTGGATCGAGCTCGTGTCCACGTACTTGGGTCCTTTGCCCCGTTGAATGTAAAGGCAGATTTGTTCGAGGCGAGTCCATAGCCAATGATCTGGCACTGGAAACGGTCGTGAAAGCAATTCCGGCTGCATTCGGGTTGCTCGCAGATCAAGTTCAACTTCATAAGCGTTTCGCAGTTTCGCCGCTACTTCAATCGCCGCCGAAACAGGCGCTTCCGATTCGATACGCTCTACGAGGCGACCGGAAATGGCCAATTGGATAACCAACTCACGCAGCCGTGCAATTCCCCCTGGCGCATTCGCAATATGCCCAAACTCGGCCAAAAACTTCTGGGCATCCATCAAGCTTGTTCCTCGCTGCGGTTGTCCAGCCGCGCCCTTGAGCGTGCGATGGCGTCGTGTAGCTTGGCTTGCAGCACTTCTTTGGGCGGCAGTATGGTCAGGTATTCGGCCACGTGAATGCCACTGGCATCGAGTTCCAGCAATTCAATTTGCTCGTGCTTTTTGCCGCTGCATAGAATGATGCCCAGTGGCGGGGCTTCGCCGGGCTCTTGCTCGTGTTTGGCAAGCCAGCGTAAGTACAGCTCCATTTGACCTTTGTATTCGGCTTTGAATTCGCCCAGCTTGAGTTCGACCACGACCAAGCGTTTGAGGCGGCGGTTGTAGAGCAGTAGATCGATGTAGAAATCGTCATTGTCGATCTGCAAGCGCTTTTGCCGCGCGACAAAGGTGAAGCCTGCGCCTAGCTCCAGCAGAAAATGTTCCAACTCCCGCAAGATAGCGTCTTCCAGATCCTTTTCTAAATAGCGGTCGTGCAGGCCTAAAAAATCCAGCACATATGGATCTTTTAATACCAGCGCCGGTGTGATCTTGCTCGATTCGCGCAGGTTCGCAAGCTCCGTGGCAATGAGCACTTCGGGCTGGCGCGATAAGGCTGTGCGTTCAAATAGCATAGAATCCTTG
>JAYVAQ010000403.1:0-3937 GCA_043750875.1 Rhodanobacteraceae bacterium | reverse complement strand
TCAGCGCCACAATGCGCTGGCAAATCACAAGGCCCAAGCCGGTGCCGCCGAAGGTTCGTGTCGTCGAGGTATCGGCTTGTTGGAACGCTTTAAATAATTTGGTTTGCCCTTCTGGCGAAATACCAATGCCTGAATCTTTAATCGCAAAGACCAATTCTTGATGCGTTCGGGTTTCCGAGCGCTTACTCACTTCGATTTGAACGCCGCCTTTTTCGGTAAATTTCACCGCGTTACTGACCAAGTTGGTCAATACTTGGCGCAAGCGTGTCGGGTCGCTACGCATGGAAACGCGCACACCTGGATCTAATTTTAGGCTGACTTTTAAGCCTTTTGATTGCGCCGGGCGCTCCATCAAGCGCATCACCGAGTCCAGCACCTCGCGAACATTCATGCCCACTTGTTCTAGCTCAAGCTTATTCGCTTCGATTTTGGAATAATCCAAAATGTCGTCAATAATTCCTAACAGCTGCTTGGCTGAGCCGTAGGCGGTGTTGAGATAATCGCGCTGATCGGGCTGTAACTTGCTGTCGCGCAAAATCTCCAGCAAAGGAATAATGCCGTTGAGCGGGGTGCGAATTTCATGGCTCATAGTCGCCAAAAACTCGCCTTTCGCCATACTGGCTGCTTCGGCACTAAGCTTTGCGGCTTTTAACTCGTCCTCAATATTTTTGTGACGCGCTAATTCCGCTTTCAAATCCTGTGTTAATCGTTCGGCCTGAAACTGCGCTTCCTGAGCACCCAGCTGGGCTGCACCTACATTGACCGGCGCGCTAAACCCAGCCGCTGGAAGCCCTGATGCACCCACATTTGTACCAACATTGGCAGTGCCCCAACGCCGCGCAATTAAGATGTTTACGACCACCAGTAAAATCACCAGCACGATAGTCGCAAACTGAGGTTGCGCCGAGGTCAACAGGCGGAATCCAACTGGGAAAAATAACAGCGCCTGGGTTGCGCTCATCAACAGCAAATCATCGCAAAGCAACCACACCGCCGCGCATGCCAAGCCGGTGGCTACCAACAGCACCGGCAATTGGGTTTCAATCGATTGAGAGTTGGTAAAAACGACAATTCCTAAACCCCAGACAAAAATGCTCAGCAGCAAAATCAGTTGCGCCGGCCGCACGGCAAACCAATTCGGACGCACCGCACGCTTAGCCTGGACGGCGCAAAATGCCGAGGCAATCGCCAACAGCGCATGCACACTGACCCAAATCGCGGCAAGACGCGCATCAACATGATCCAAAGTAAACGCCAACGTTAGTGCCAGCACGGCACTCATGCCGGTCCAGAAATTGATCGCGTCAAACAATCTGCGCTCTTGGTCAATCGTGGCTTTACTCATAGCGCTGGGTTCTCCGAACAGAATAGAAGCCTAAATAGAGTGTGGTTTGTCGTTTTCCGCAGCATTGGGCTAACGGGCACTGCTTTGAAAATCAAACCCAAGTTCTGCGCCAGGCTGTTGCACAAAATTACCTTGAATAAAATCGACACCGAGCGAAAACAATGCTGACGCGCTTTGCGCGTTTTCCACGCGCGCGGCAATAACTCGGCGTCTGCCATCATGCGCAGCCGCGATCAGTGACTTAAGTTCTTCGCGCAGGCTGCCCGACGCATCCAGATATTTATCCGCCAATTTGATGTTATCGACCGGCAAGTAACTCAAAATTTGCAGCGCGGTTAGATTTGACTCAAAGCCGCCCAGCGTAATTTTTAAACCCAGTGCGCGTGCCGCTTGAAAAAACGGCACCGCAAGTCTGAGCTCACGCATGATGTCGCTCAGGCGAAATTCCAGACAAAGCGTACTGGCATCCAAACGGCGCGTTTCCAACGATTGCCGCAGCCAGGCAATACGCTGCGTATCCTTCAACGATGCACCGGACTGATTCACAAAAAGGCGCAAGCCACCTCGCCCTTGTCGGCGGCGCTCATCCAGTGTTGCCATACAGCGCGAGAGGATCCATCGATCAATTTCTTGCGTGAGACCATGTTCGTTTGCACCTTCAATGAGCTGTGCGCCGGAATAACTTCGATCACCACTTCGCAGCCGCAAAAGCACTTCGTATTGCTCCTCGCCGGTATCTTGCAGCGCCACGATCGGTTGAAACATGAGCTGGAAGCCATCTTCCTTGAGCGCGCGGCGAATCGACTCCTCGAGTAACGCTGATTCTGATTTTGCGACTACAACTTCCGGTTGATACAGCGCGATGCGATCGCCGTTTGGCGTCAAGCGCACTTGATTCATTGCCCGCTCGGCACAATTGAGCATCGCTGACGGCTCGGCAAGCGCTTGCGCAAAAGCGCAGATGCCGGCACTCAAATTCACTTGAATCGTACTACCACTGACTTCAAACGCCTGCAGCGCAACGCGTTGGCGCAAGGTGGACGCCAGCTCAAATAAAGCTTGTGCGTTGCGCGCCTGGCTCAATAGCACGATGCTGCCATCGCTATATCGCGCTGCTGATTCTTCCGGGCGAATCAATTCGCGCAACTGACTGCCCAGTTGGTTGGTAAGCGTATCCATACCGCTTAAGCCCAGCTGTTCACGCAACTGCGCCGCGCCGTCAATCTCAATAAACAATATCCCGCCGGTTAACGCATCACGGTCTTCTACAACTAGCGCCGACGAGAGTTTGTCGAGCAATACACTGCGATCAAAAAGCCCACTAACTACATCTCGGCTTTTTGATTCGCGACGTGCACGCAGCAGGCGCGCGCGATGCGCGCGGTTGGTGACTGCCGAAATCAAATGCTTAGGACGAATCGGCTTGCTTAAGAAGTCATCGCCGCCCGCACTTAAGGCATCAAACTGCTTATCCGAATCTTGCTCACCGGAAAGGAAAACAATCGGCGTGCTGATGAATTCATCGCGCTCGCGAATAATTGCGGTGAGCTCCATGCCGTCAATGCCGGGCATGTATAAATCCATCAAAATGAGATCCGGCTTAAAGTTTTCCAGCGCTTCCAACGTTCGCAATGGGTCGGTAACGGCAAGCGTTTCCATGCCTGCTTTGCGCAATACACTTTCGGCAAAAAACGCCTGAGATCGGTCATCTTCGACGATCATGATGCGATAATCCACAGCTTGCTCATGCGCGAGCTGTTCTTTCAGTTTGACAAACGCAGCATCGCTGGTGGTTTTTGTTGGGATTAATACGTCGACACCTGCGCGCATTGCGCGAATGCGTGCGGACAAGTCATTCGCATCGGCAAAGGCAACAATCGGCATACGCGCGGTGGTACGTTGGCGCAGGGTTTTTAAGAAATCGCCGACCAAATCAAGTTGACTGCTAAAGGCTTCGTCGATAACCACTAAATCTGCAGTCATCGAACTAAGTGTATCCACCAGCTCTTCCGTGGATTCCAAGCGATCCACATTGAGGCCATACGCGGTCAAAAGCGGCGCAAGTTCGGCATACATTCCAGCTTCTGGCGCTAAATAAAACACCCGTAAAGTCGCTACCACTTGCGTGCGTGGTGGAGCGGGTGCCAGCGGCGCTGCCACCAAGGAATCTACTTCAATCTCTATTTCCGCTGTATCGCCACGCACGCCGGAAGACGCAGCTTTTGGCTCGGCCCAATAATCTTGCGACGCCGCCGCTGGCTCAGCTGTCCGGTTTGACGGCACCAAAGCGGATTCATAGGTGGTTTCGCCAAAACCATCGTCTTGCGCAGCTAAACTGTCATGCGCGTGCGCCATTAATTGGTGCGGCACGGGCAGAATCGTACCGAAATGATCCTTAGTTAACGCACTTTGCGGGCCGTTATCGACGAGCAATTCATCCGCGCCTTCGATGACTAATTCGATCAAGCCATCATCGGGTGCCTGCGTACTTTCGGTCATGGACAAACCGAACATATCGCTAGGTTTAAGCCCTGCGCCGTCATCGTCACTGGTCAGCGGCACAATAGCTTCCGCCGAAAAACGTCGCCAATG
>JAYVAQ010000402.1:0-4860 GCA_043750875.1 Rhodanobacteraceae bacterium | reverse complement strand
TTAAGTGGGGGGTTTCGTGGACGCAAAGTGATTGCTGCGTTCAAAACTACGGCGGGTGAAATTTTAGTTGCGCTGTATCTGTATAGTTTCGCGCAAGTATTCGTTCCAGTTTTTTACAAAATGAAGGCGTGGCTTGGTTTGGGAGTAGTTGCGCCACGCAGTGGCCCCGTCATTGTGCTGGTGCACGGTTTTGTCTGTAACTCGGGCTTATGGGGCGGGATGTTTCGGCATTTGCGGGATACAGGTTTTAGCCGAATACACGCGGTTGATTTGGATCCATTTTACCGGTCGATGACCAGAAGCCTTACCGAATTTGAAGCGAGTTTGAGCAAAATAATGCAGCTCGAAAATGCTGAAGGGGAAGTCATTCTGATTGGCCACAGCATGGGCGGCGTGCTAGCTCGCGTTTTTCAAAACCGGCATCCAGAGCGAGTACTTGCTGCGATTAGCATTGGCGCACCGCACGCCGGTACGGATCTTGCGCGACTTGTAAGTACGATTGAGGCAGGCCCCGCCCGGCCGGATACGCGCTGGCTGGTCGAGTTTAATGCCGCGATCGCAGCCGAGCGCCACACCGATTTAAGGCCAGCATTAAATATTTGGAGCGATTGCGACAACATCGTGTATCCACAGGGCAATGCCGCCCTGAATTCAGGCGTTGATTGTCGGCTGAATGGGCTGGGGCATCTGCACCTTGCATTTTCCAAGCGCGCCCTGAACCCTATTTCCGAGTTTATTCGCAAATTAGGTAGTCACTAAAATTATGAGTATCAGCATTAATCAGCCTGCGCCCGATTTTTCGCTTCCAGCCGATGATGGTAGCGTTTTTAGCCTCAGTGGCTACTTAGGTTCGGAAAAATTGGCTGGAAATAAAAACGCGCGCATTTTACTAGTGTTTTACCCTGCAGATGAATCGCCGGTCTGCACTGCGCAGTTGTGCGAATACCGGGATGAAATTGATGAATTTAAGGGGCTAAATGCCACGATTATTGGGATTAGTGCGCAAGACAGTGATAGCCACTTAAAATTTAAGCAAAATCGCCAACTGCCTTTCACCTTGCTGTCGGATAAAGACTTGCATGTGGCAAAATTGTACGGCGCGAAAGGGCTGCTTGGCATGAAACGTGCGACATTTTTAGTGGATTCGGACGGTATCCTGCGCTATCAACACGTCGAAGCAACCGCGCTGTTTCGTAGAACTGCTGAGGAACTCGTTGGGGTGTTGAAGCGACTTGATCAAACTCAAAGCGTGGAGTGAAATAATCTATGGCACCACAAATAGGCGTAATAAGTAAAGCCAGTGGCGCAGCGGCGCTCAAGTTTCAACTTGAACGCGTACGCCTAGCGCGTGATCCGCTCGATTCCCGCAATCATGATCCGCGTCTTAAAAACCTGCAAAACTGGCAAGCGGCACGCTTGGAGCGTGACTACACCGATGTGCGCAAGGTGCCGAAAAATTTGCTTGCGTGTAATTTTTTTCTAAACGAACTCTATGGAGATGCTGATTTTGCCCGGCGGGACCATGATGTTGAGCGTATTTACCCGATCATGGTCAAGGTTTTGCCCGGCGCTGTGCTTGGAACGGTGAGCCGTGCGGTGGAGCTCAACGCGCTCAGCCACGAACTTGACTTAGCCATGTTGGTGCATTTGCCGAACGGTGTTTTAACTGAAGCAGATTACGTGCGTGCTTATCGTTTGAGCGTGCCGGTCGATCAGCGGCGCTATCAGCTATCGCTCATTTTGCGCCTGGGGCGCGAATTGGCGCGCGTAGTTCGAATTCCGCTAATGTATCGATTGCTGCAATTGTGTCGCTGGCCAGCAAAAATGGCGGGGCTCGGCGCGCTGCAGCTGTTTTTGGAGCGCGGTTTCGCCGCATTTGTTGCGCTTGACGGTGCGAAGCCGTTTTTAGGTGAAATTCGTACGCGTGAAGTGGCGTTTTTGAAGCGTTGTATTGCTGCGTCTTAGTCAGATCTGTGGTGCTGCGTTAATCGTTTTTTGTGCGCCACCAATCCAGCCCCTGTAGCCACCAATATTTGCTCTGCGCCGCCGCTAGCCCCAAGGGGCCGTAGGTTCGGGTCAAGCCAAAGCGCTTGAGCTCTAGATAACTCAAATCATTCGAGGCAATGGCACTCGCTAGTGTTTCACCGGCAACACAGCACGGTGCAAGGCCATGTCCGCCAAAGGCTTGCGCATGCCAAAGCCCAGGTTTTGTTTGCCCAATTTGGGGCATTTCGTGCCGGGCATAACTCATCAGTCCGCTCCAGGCGTATTCGATTTTTACGTCTTTGAGCTGCGGGTAGACGCGAATCATGTCGGCCCGAAGCATTTTCGTGACTTGTGCGGGCGACGCATCCTTGACATTGATGCGCCCGCCCCAAACGACTCGGCGTTCCGGTGTCGCGCGATAGTAATCAAATGCGAAGCGGGTATCGTAAACGGCGGCGTCGGTATTTATGATTTCTTGTAGGCGTGTGCCGAGCGGTTCTGTGGCAATCACGTAGGTCGCGATTGGAAGCACAGCACGGCGCAGAGCCGGTTGATTTTGCGCAAGTTTGCCCGCTAGGTAGCCGCCGCAGGCGAGTACAACATTGTCACATTCAACAATGCCATGACTCGTGGTTACCCGCCAACGATTTCTAGAGTCCGGCGAGGTTGTAAGCATTGGCATAACGCTTTCGACCGTGATTTGTTCGACAATTTTTGCGCCTTGGATCCTTGCGGCTTCAGCCAAACCCCGAAGCAATCGAAGTGGGTTTATATGCATCGCATTGCGTTCAAAAAGCGCGCCGCTATAACGAGTTGTGTGCAGCATCGTCGCCAGTTCTGCTTTAGAAACGCTCTGCCAGTCACTCGCAAAGTGTTCCCGAAGTAATTTTTGTCGAGATTCTAAAGTCGCAACATCATCAAACCAGTTCGCCCAAATTACACCGGCATCGACGACATCACAGGCAATGCCGTAGCGATGGATACGCGCACGAATCAAATTAACAGCGGCTTGCGTACGTTGATACCAAGCCCGAGCGAGCGTTGGGCCGAGCGCGCCTAACAATGCGCTTTCGCCTAGCGAATATCCGGCAAAAACAAAACCACCGTTACGTCCGGATGCACCAAAGCCAACGGTGTTTTGCTCCAGTACGAGCGCAGAAATGCCGCGTTCTGCAAGCCCAAGCGCGGTATTAATTCCGGCGAAGCCAGCGCCAACAATGACTGTGTGGACGTGTCCGAATGATTGCCAGGAATCAAATTCAGGGGCCGCTGGGCTGCTGGCATGGTAAAGACTTTCAGAGTTAAGTTTTTTCATGAGTTTTCTAGTTTGCCAGCTGTACGTGCCATGCAAAAGCTCCGCTGAGCCCCTGGTGTTCACTCGATTCACCGTTACACTTCACCCTGATAGAAATTTAACTAAAACCCTGGCCGTCAGTCGCTAGTTGCGACGGTATGGACACTACGGAATTAACTATGAGCCAATTGATAGGCAGCTACGAAGTTTTATCGGAACTTGGTCGCGGCGGTATGGGGGTGGTGTACAAGGCCTTCGAGCCGAAGCTCAAACGTGTCGTCGCTTTAAAAATGTTGAATGAAGGTATCGCACATCAGCCTGGATTGGTGGAACGTTTTTATCGTGAAGCGCATGCAATGGCGACGTTGAGCGATCCGAATGTCGTGCAAATTTATGCCGTCGGCGAGCATCAAGGCCAGCCATTTTTTGTCATGGAATATATTGACGGCGAATCCTTAGGCGGGCGTTTAAAGCGGGAACGAATGAGCGTACGAGAGGCGCGAAAAGTGCTGATGCAGTCTGCGAGCGGCTTACAGTCGGCGCACGAACAGGGCTTAATTCATCGTGACATCAAGCCTGGGAACTTAATGCTGACGCAAAAAGGCAGCGTCAAGGTCACTGATTTTGGCATTGCCCTAGCAGAGGGCACCGGCGAGCGACTTACTGGTACGGGCGGCATAATTGGCACGCCGGGCTATTTGTCGCCGGAGGCCTGTTTAGGCGAGCCGCTCGATGCGCGCACCGATATTTTCGCGTTAGGTGTGGTTTTTTATGAAATGTTGACCGGGCGTTTGCCATTTGATGACAAATCACCTTACGCGCTGATGGCGGCTGTAGTGCAGGCGCAAATTCCTGACGTGACTTTATTGAATAGCGAAGTCGACCCGAACACGTTGTCGATCTTGACGAAAATGCTGGCGCGTCGCCCGGCGGAGCGCTTCCAAACGTGTGCCGAGGTAGTTGGCGCGTTGGAAGCGGGCATGAACCTCTCGCCGGTACCGCCGCCACGTCCGGCGACTGGAAATATGCCACCAGTTTTGCCACCGGTACGGATGCCGACGCCGCTGCCCATGGCTAATTACGCTGCGCCGCAAGTTTCGCCGCCGCAAAACCAGGCGGCGTATAACACTAGCCCTGGTTACCCGGCTAGCTACGCTCAACCGGAAAATACCGTACCTAGCTATTCGGCGCAATCGCAAATGCCGGTACAAGGCTACACGCCGACGCAAACGATCAATATGCCATCGCAAAAAGCGAGCGTGTTGCCCTGGGTTTTGGGCGGGGCAGGAGCGCTTTTGGTGCTGGGCTGGTTCGCTTTCACGCCAACTACACCCGCAGCGTTGGAAGTAACGCCGGAAACGCAGATTGTTCCAAGCACTGAGCCTGCGGATGAACCCGCCGCAGAACCCAATGTCGAGCCGCTCGCGGAGCCAACCGCCGCACCTTTGGAACTAGGTTCCAACGCTGACCCTGACGCCGTTTTGTTGAGTGCCAGCAGCATGGAAACGTTACTGGGCACTTACAAGGGCATGATCGGTAAAGCCGAATTTGCGTTGGTGTTGCAGCAAGAGTCAAACGGT
>JAYVAQ010000401.1:0-6657 GCA_043750875.1 Rhodanobacteraceae bacterium | reverse complement strand
CCGCTCCTGCTGCGAGTGATCAACCACCGCCGCCCGTGCCGTTGGACAAAAGCAAGCTTTCGTATGCGCTAGGCTTCAAGCTCGGCTTAGATATGATCGAAAGCAAAGCGCCGGTCGATGTGGCTATGGTTGTGCGCGGCGTGCAGGATGGTTTCGGTAAAAAAGAACCAAGCATTCCGCGTGAAGATATGGGTAAGCAGCTGTATGCGCTTGAATTCAAAATGCGTGGCGAGGCTGAAGCCGCTTACAAAAAGATTGCTGTTGAAAATCAAGCGCGCAGCGACAAATTCTTGTTGGAAAACAAAACTAAAAAGAACGTTGTTGCCTTGCCATCTGGCATCCAATATCGCGTGATTGAAGAAGGCAACGGCGCACGTCCGACCGCAAAGAGCGAAGTGACTGTGCATTACCGTGGCTCTCTTATTTCTGGCCAAGAATTTGATAGCTCGTTCGCGCGCGGCGTGCCTGCAAAATTCAAACTAGACCAAGTATTGCCAGGCTGGCAGGAAGTGTTGCCACTGATGAAAGTGGGCGATACCTGGCAGGTGTTTTTGCCACCGTCGAAAGCTTACGGCGCTGATCGCGCCCCGCGCGCCATTGGCCCGAACCAAGCGCTACAGTTTGAAATCAAATTACTTGATGTGAAATAGTTTTAAAGCAGCAATAGCTTCAAAGTAACAATAGTTTCAAGGTAGCAATAGTTTTCAGTCAAACCCGGCTTGCGCAAACACGCGAGCCGGGTTTTTTATTGCCATTGATTACTTAAACACTTCGCATCGGGATTTGGATGATGATCTCGGTGCCAACGCCCTCAGTGCTAATGCACTGGATATTGCCTTTGAGCAACTGCGTTACCAAGTTATAGACCACATGCATGCCCAGACCAGAGCCACCCTGGCCGCGCTTGGTGGTGAAAAAAGGCTCGAAAATACGGCTGCGAACTGATTCCGGCATGCCGACGCCATCATCGTGATAACTAATCAAAATAAGCTCGCCACTTTTCAGATCTGCGCTGATCAAATCAGCGCTGATCTGAATATTGCCATCGTTGCGCTCAGGAAAAGCATGCGTCAAAGAGTTGGTGACCAAGTTAAAGATGATTTGCGAGAGCGCGCCAGGATAGGTTTCCATCGTCAAAGTTGCCGGTACGATCAACTTGACGTGGTGTTGAGTGCGCTTGAGCGTGGGTTTAAGGGTGAACAGTACCTCTTCCAAATAGCTTGCTAGCACAATGGTGCGAAGTGCTTCGCTGCCTTGATCAACGGCAACTTGCTTGAAGCTGCGCACCAGCTTGCTGGCGCGGTCTAGGTTTTTGAGCACCAAGTCGCTCGCTTCAACGGCGCTTTTAGTGAATTGCTCCAGCTCAGACTTACTTAAGGTGTTTTTTTCCAAATGTCGGGCTAAGCGTTCTGTTTCCTGGCGCAGATGTGATGCGGCAGTCACCCCAATTCCAAGGGGTGTATTAATTTCGTGCGCAACCCCGGCTACTAGATTTCCTAGTGAGGCCATTTTTTCACTGTCGACAAGCTGGCGCTGGGTGTTTTTCAAAGTCGCAAGTGTCGAACTCAACTCTGAATTGCTAGCGCGCAAGGCCAAGGTGCGTTCGCTGACGCGATCTTCAAGGCGTTCATTGACGCTACGCAACTCCTCCTCCACCGCTTTAACATCAGATATATCTCGCAAAGTGCCGACCAACCGCACTGCGCGGCCAACATTATCGCGCTCGATTGCGCGTCCACGGCCCATTACCCAGGCCCAATCGTTGTCCACCGTACGCATGCGAAAGGCGGCCTCAAAGTATTCGGTGCCCTCGTCAATGTGTGCGCCTAATGCAAGTTTCAGGCGCACCCGATCTGCTGGGTGCGCGATTTTTATTAAATCGTCTAGCTCGATTGGCCCACGTCGTGGGTTTAGTCGATCACGCTTTAAGTCAGTCAATGGATTGACTGCTTGCATGCTGCCGCTGCGTAAATCTAGATCCCAAAGTTCATCTCGACTGCCCCAGAGTGCATGCTTAAGCAGGGCTTCGCTACGTTCTACCAATTCCGCATCGCGCAATTTTTCCGTGACACGGCGGCGAACCTGCGAATAAAAGAACCAAACCAAAAGCAGGGCGATGGCGCTGTAAAGTGCTTTCGCCCAAATGGAAAACCAGGGTGGGGGCAGGGCGATCAGCTCCAGCGCGGTGCTGGCACTGCTGTATTCCCCGCTTACGGTGCGCACTTCAAAACGATATTTACCGGCGGGCAAATTGGTAAACGTTGCGCTACGTTGCCCAAGTGCGGTGGTGACCCAGTCAGGACTTGAGCCAAGCAGTCGGTATTGATACTGACTTGCATAGGCGTAACCGAAATTGAGCGCAGAAAAGTCGATTGTCCACATGTTTTCTTGGTGCGAAAGCGTTAGCGATGAAGCGAACGGCGTTGCGGTTGTCAAGGGTGAACTCGCATTTTGCCAGCTAAGTTTGAGCGGCAAATTGAGCAGGCGCATATCGGTAAAAACGGGCTGCTCCAGCGCAGGCTTTGCCGCCAACTCCAAAGGATTAAAACGAATTAGTCCGCCTAAGCCACCGAACATTAGACTGCCGTCGTCGTCCTTTACACCCGCTCCCAAGTAATATCCGGAACGATCCATCCCCTGGCTTTCCGTCAATTCTTGCGACTTCATGGTTTTAAGATCGATTACGCCGATCCCAACCGTGGTGCTTACCCACAGGTTGCCATTGCGATCCTCCAAAATAGCGCCGACCGCGTCCGAACCAAGCCCATCGGATTTGCGCACTGATCGGAATCGTACCGGGTCGGTAAACGCATCACCGTCGAAAATCACTTGATTGACGCCGCCACCCTGAGTGCCGAGCCAAATTGCGCCGGTGTTGGTTTCAAATATGCTGGTTACCGAGTCATGACTCAACTCCGTGCCGGTGCCGCTTTTAGCTGAATTGGCATCCGGATCCGTGGCGCGAAAGCGCCTGATTTTATGCGTTTCACTATTGAGCGCGATCAGCCCTTGACCCTGCGCACCAAGTAACAAGGTGCCGTTTTTGGTGCGAAATATTGCGTTTATCGTTAGTGGTAATGCGCGTCCCTCGCTGTCCAAAAATGCTTCGAAAGACTCGCAACCCGGGCAACGTGATAGCAGGCCCACGTCGTCGCTAGAGGCCCAGAAAGTGCCATCGCGATCCTCAAACAAGGCCAAAATCTTGTCGCTGTTTAGTTTTCGCGGCTCAGGTTCACGGGTTCCGTAGCGAATAAAGCCAGAGTTATTGAGGGGAGTGTTGATCTGAGTAGCATCGGGATTAATCAGCTTATTGAGCCCGCCGCCATTTGTGGCAACCCAAAGCTCGCCGTTGCGCGTGCGCAAAATCGCCTGAATTGAATTGCTCGCCATGCTGGTGGGATCATTGGATTTGTGGACATAGCGCGATAGCACGCCAGCGGCAAAATCGTAGTGCACAAGTCCGCCATTTTCGAGTATGCCTAGCCAAAGCGTACCGTCAGGTTCGCGCCAAATCGCACGCACCGAATTGCCCGGCAGGCCATGCTGCTTGGCATTGCCAAAAACCTCCGTGTCAAAACGTTGATGTACCACACTGACGGATCGAGTTTGCGGATTGTGCACCGCAACACCAGCGCGCCAAGTGCCCACCCACAGCTGCCGGCTACGATCTTCAAATAATGCTTGTGCTCGATTCGCGGGCAGGCTGGTGGAGTCGCCTGGGTCATGCATAAAGCGCACAAACTGGCGCGCGCTGCGGTCATAAATCGCGCTGCCGGTCATCGTGCTAACCCACAATTCGTCCGATTTAGTAATCATCAGCGCGCGTACTTCATCACCGGGGATGGAGTCTTCGTCGTCCAAGCATGCACCTGCTGCCTCACAGCGCGCCGGTGCCGATCTCAGCTCAGGCGTCGATACTTGCTTTTTGAAGTGCTGTAACAACATGCCATTGGCGTTGAAATGCAGTAAGCCATCACTGGTCAAACCCACCCAGACATCACCCAAACGATCCAACGTAACAACTTGCGCCGCGCCGTAGCGCCAAGGCTCGTCTGGCCAACGTGTCAATTGGCCGTTGACGCTGCGCAGCATGCCGGTACTGGTTGCCACGACAGGTGCTCCTTGAGCATCCAACGTGACGAAATTGGCTCCTGGAATGCTCAAGTGGCTCAAAACACGCTCGGCTTTCGGATCAAAATGCGTGACACCGGTACTGGTGGCCAGCCAAAGCGTGCCGTCCGAGCGTAGCGCTAAGCTGTTGATTTGATCGCTGTTTAAGCCAAATTGCCCCGCACGATATGCGCGAAACCGTTCAAACTTTAGATCCAGAAAATTCAGGCCACGTGACTGTGTGCCGATCCACAGCCCTGTACGCGGCTCGTCGTTCGCTAGCGACAGGATATGGTTATCACTAATCGCGCCTAACGGTTCGCTATCGCGATAAAACGTCCTAAATTTATAGCCATCAAAACGATTTAAGCCGTCTTGTGTGCCGAACCACATCAAGCCAGTGTGGTCTTGTGCAATCGCCCGAATTGTCGTTTGCGACAAGCCTTCATTAATACTGTAGTTGCGAAAACGCACGTTATCGCGACTAATTGGGGCGGCAGATGCACATCCGATCGCTAATATAATTAGCAAAAGCAAACTCTGGACTCGACCATAGAGTCCGGCCGTGGCCGAATCATCGATGCAAAAGCGCCTTATCCAGATCTTAGTCGAGAAGAATATATGCATAGTGCGAGCCTAGCGCCCACAGCAGCAATTGAGTAGCCCTGAACACAGTAAACTTGCTAGCTTTTGCTAAAAGCGCCCACGAACACAAAGCCATAGCGCCAAACAAACAAGTTAGCGTAGCAATCCGCCAAGGGCGGATAAATTGCGAAGCTGAAACGAAGTTTCTTCAAAGGTTGTTGTCCGCGAGCAATATTCGAATCAGTCGCGTGCACGCACAAAAACCAGTGTCAATCCAATCAACAGCAACGCACCAAACCAACCCAAGCCAGGAACGGCAACAAAATCATCGTTTTCAATGGTGCCGATCGCGGCGCGCGCGGGCAGGGTGGTGCCGGCGCTGGCGGCACTTAGCGCAAAATGAAAGCGCTCGTCGGGCTCCCTCAGGTTGTCGTTGCTGATCGCGACGGCGGTGGTTTTACTGAGCTCGCCCGGCGCAAATGTGAGTGTGCCGCTGCGGGCGGTGTAGTCGGAAGTGCTGAGTGCGGTGTCATCGACAGTATTAAAATTGACGCTCACGGGAATTGCACTGGCGCTGCTTAAGGTTGCGGTGAAGTTGAACTGCACTGGGTTTGCCGTGCCTTCCGGGCCGCGCACGTCATTGAGGCTTAGCGCGACTAAGTCATCGTTTTGAATCGTGCCCACGATCGCGGCCGGGCTCAAGCTAATCGCGCTTATGCCGACTGGAATTTCCAGTGCGCTCAAATTTAGTATGAAGCTTTCGTCGCTTTCTAACTGCGTATCGCCAGTGATGCTGACGGGAATTGCTTGTTGCACGCTTAAGCTGGGAAAGGTCAACATGGTTGCAGCTAAGGCAGTGTAATCGCTGCCCGCCGTGGCGGTGCCGTTGGCGCTGTTGACGGTGACGCGCACTTGCCCCTGCACTGGGTTGGAAAGGCGGGCGATAAAGGGCATAGGCGTTAAGAAGGCATTCCCTTCGGCCTGGCTAATTGAGGCAATGCTCAGCACGGCGGTATCGTTGTCGGTGATTTGGCCCAAGCCTTGATTGGTCACGATGGTGCCGCTGCTGGCATTGCTGATGGTTGCAGTGAGCGTTTCCAGCGTTTCGACGGTCACGTCCGATGCAATCACCACGCGCGCGACGGCGCTGGCGGTGTTGATGGGAATGCTGATGCTTCCGGCCGTGACAGCGGTAAAATCGCTGCCCGAAGTGGCCGAGCCGGGTGCGGTGGCATAACTCAGCGTAATTGCCGTGGCGGACACTGGATTGACGCTAATCGGAAAATCCATATTGAGCGTGCCGGCATCGGTTTCCGTGACCGTGATATTGCCAATCGCGATATTTTGCGCACACGCAAAAGCAGGGAGCAGGAGTGCGGCGAGTAAGTTCAGGTGCTTCATTGAGATTCCTTCAATATCGATTGGCAAAGCGCGGGTTTGGTTTGAACTTAGAAGGCGAGCGCTTAGCGCAGCTGCGCACTTTCCAGCAAAAATCCGCCCTCAATTGCGCGCGCCGTCCAGGTCAAACGGGGCTCGCCGGCAAAACTTTGCCAATTAGCTAGCGTCCAAACCCCTGCGGCATCGCGGGTTGCTAGGGCAAATTCAATCTTGCCCGCAAAATCGCGACTATAAATGCGCAGCGCCTCGCCTTTGGCGTCGTCCAGATGGTAAACCACCGTGGCAACGTCGCGCACCCATTCCCTTAAAGCCAGCGAAGGCACGATGAATTGACCGCTAGTGGCAGCAATATCGGGCGTCTCGAAACTGTGGGCAAAGACCAGTTGCAGCGTATCAGTATCGGTCTGGCTTTGATCGGTGAGAAACAAGTCCTCAATGGTCAAATCACCTGGCAGGAACACTTCAGCACGATTGCTAATCGATGCTGGGGCAGGGCGCGGCACGTTCGCGCTGAGCGTGTAGGTCAATACGCCTCCGACCGGAATTTGATTTACTGTGGCATTA